>DATBCN010000818.1:0-9916 GCA_036270475.1 Candidatus Angelobacter sp.
GTAGTGGAAATGAATACGGCGGAAGCGCTGACGGTAGGTTTCGTCAGCACGCTGGTGCAGTGCCTGCCACGCCGGCAACAGAAAGCCAACGTGGTGCAGATTGCCTTCAGTTGCGGCACAATTACCCTGGCAGTGGCGGCAGCGCGGATGATTTATGCGTCGTCCGCGGTCACTGGACTAGTCCCTTCGCCCTACTTGCGGCTGGCGATTGCAGCGGCTGGATATTTCATGGCCAATACAATCCCGATCGCAATTGTGATTGGGTTGACTGAAGCGGCCAATGTTTTGCGCACCTGGATCGAGATGTTGCAACTCTCGTTTCCCTACGTGGTGGCAAGCGCGGGCGTAGCCGCAGTCAGTCTTACCGTTACGCAAGAGATCGGGTGGCAAGCGCCGCTGGCCGTGTTGCCGATTATGGCGGGAATATTCCTGTCCTATAGGCGCTACTTCGCGGTGGCGGCTGCGACACAGGGCGCAAGAATGGAAATTCAAGCCCGCGGCCGCATAACGGCCGGAGCGCATGTGTAAGCTGGGTTTCTGGCCAATGCAAGATTTGGCCGGCGTTTGTTTCAGTATGTGGTGTAAAGGTGCAAAAAAAGCGGTGGCTATCCGGAAATGGATGGCCGCCCTTTTTTGCGTTTTGCGTTACGATCATGAGCGATGACCGCAGGCTTTCAATGCGCCGGATGTGGCGAGTGGAATGAAACGAGCGTGGATTCCTCGGCGGGAATGCGCCAATGCTATGTGGAAGATTGCCAAGTCTGCTGCAAGCCGAACATCCTGCAGGTAAGCTGGGACATGTCCGCGGCGGAGTATACGATCAGCGCGGAGCTGGAGTAGCAATAGCTACAAGATTAGCGGATTTTGCCTTGCCTCCAGCAACTACTCTGGTATATCGTCTGGCAAATGCCCGACTCAAACTTGCCTTCAAATACGCCGCAATTCACCACCGCTGAGTATTCTCAAACGTCCGGAGGTGATAGCTGTGTCGCCTGCAAACAGCCTATTACCACGCGTTACTACCGCGTAAATAATAAAATAGCGTGTGAAGGCTGCGCCCAGCAGTTTGAGCGCCAGATGCCCAAGGATTCCCACGCAGCTTACGTGCGGGGAATACTCTTTGGGGTAGTCGCCGCGATTCTGGGCATGATCGGGTACGCCGGCTTTACCATCGTGACCGGGATCTACATTGGTTACATTTCCCTGGCGGTTGGCTGGCTCGTGGGCAAAGCAGTTATGTTGGGTTCCAAAGGCATTGGCGGACGGCGTTATCAAATCGCTGCCGCGGTGCTAACCTATGCCGCGGTTTCAATAGCGGCCATACCGATTGAGATTTCCTATCGCGCAAAAAATCCCTCGGGGCCTTCATCGGTCCAATCCAGGCAACAACAACCATCTGCAAATGACCAGGGCGGAAACACGCCGCCTGAACAGACGAAGACGGAGTCTCGTCCCAACGTAGGTGCTGCGATCATGCAATTACTGCTGCTCGGGCTGGCCTCGCCTTTTCTGCAACTGCAAAATCCTGTTTTTGGAATCATCGGATTGGTCATTTTGGCAGTCGGCATTCGTTTTGCTTGGAGAATTACGGCAGGTTCGGCCCGCGCCAACATCGACGGCCCCTTTGAGGTCTCTTCCGCCGCCTCAGTATGAGATGATGCAGATGAGAGGCCGTTGCTGATCCTGTGTCCTTGTTTAGTTCCCAAGTAGCCGAGAATTGCTCGCGATGTGCGCGCGAGCTGCCGCCCGGAGCGCTGGAGTGTCCGCAGTGCCGCACGCTTGTCCATGGCGACCAGATGGAGCAATTGGCCGCGCACGCCAGGTCACTGGAAGCGCATGGAGATTTTCAGCAAGCGCGTGAGCGCTGGCTGGCGTGTTTGCCATTGTTGCCAGCACAATCAGCGCAGGCAGAGTGGATTCGGAATCACCTGCGCGACCTGGAGCAAGGCGCGCAACCACCACAGCCAGCCCGTACGGAAGCAAGTTCCACGCCGCGATGGGCACAAAAGCTGGGGCCCTTGGGGCCAATTCTGCTGGCCCTGTTCAAATTCAAGTCGCTCCTTAGCTTTATTTCCTTCTTTGGTGTTTATTGGGTGTTGTGGGGGCCAAAATTCGGAATCGGCTTTGCCGTGCTGATATTGCTTCACGAAATGGGGCATTTCATTGACATTAAGCGCAGAGGTCTGCCTGCGGACATGCCCATGTTTCTGCCGGGGTTGGGCGCATACGTTAAGTGGAACGCGATGGGCGTTCCACTGGAGACACGCGCCGCAATCAGCTTGGCCGGGCCGCTGGCAGGATGGTTCGGCGCAGGGGTTTGCGCCTTGCTCTGGTTCCAGACTGGCTATGGACTATGGGCCGCGTTGGCCCGGACCACAGCCTGGCTCAATGCCTTGAACCTGATTCCAATATGGATTTTCGATGGCAACGGCGCGGCCAACGCACTCAGCAAACTGGAACGCGCGGTGGTCCTGGTGGTGAGCGCGGCGCTGGGATATGCGCTGGGAGAGTGGGTATTTGGCCTGATTGCAATTGGTATGGTCATACGACTCTTTACCCGCGATGATCCGCCGGAACCCAACAATTCAATTACTGCCTACTTTATTGCCGTGATGACGGCGCTGGCCATGATTCTCTGGTTGGTGCCAAAAAACGGGGCGGGGCTGCATTAATCGATATCTTGCATCATGGTTGCATCCCCTCTTTCATCGAATTCCCATTGAATTTCAGGGCAGGGTTTTGAGCAGCGCCGCCGGGTGCGTTATCTTCAAAACAGTAGGGACTCATGCACCAGGGCAGTATTCAATCCGTCCAGATCATTTTTCTGCTCCTGCTGCTTTTTGTGGCTGGCTTTACCGCGCTGGCGCGCAAACTGCAAACGCCTTATCCCATTGTGCTGGTGGTTGCGGGACTGTTGCTGAGTCTCATTCCCAGCATTCCGCGAGTGGCCCTAAATCCTGATGTGATATTTCTGGTAGTTCTGCCGCCGTTGCTTTTCTCCGCGGCGTGGCTTACCTCATGGCGGGACTTTGTCTATAACCTGGTCAGCATTGCATTCCTGGCCTTTGGTTTGGTGGGCTTTACCGTGCTGGGCGTTGCCGGCGCGGCGCACTACGCTTTTCCTGGTTTTGACTGGCGGCTGGGAGTAGTGCTGGGCGCGGTGGTGGCCACCACGGATGCGATTGCCGCAACTTCCATTGCCAAGAAAATTGGTTTGCCGCAACGGGTGGTGGATGTGCTGGAAGGCGAAAGCCTGCTCAATGACGCCACCGGCCTGCTGGCACTAGAGTTTGGACTCGCCATCGTTGTGGCCGGGCAAACACCCACGGTCACTTCAGGATTTCTGCGGCTTGCGTACCTGACGGTGGCCGGCATCGTGGTGGGATTGCTGATCGGCGCACTGGTCCATTGGGTGGAGCACCACATTGACGATGGTCCGATTGAAATAACCATCAGCATCATGGTGCCGTATGCAGCTTATCTGGCCGCGGAATTCATACATGCTTCCGGCGTTCTGGCGGTGGTGGCGTGCGGGCTGTATCTGGGGAGGGGAAGCGCGCACTTCTTTTCCGCCGCGGTCAGGATACAGGCCAACGCGGTGTGGAACGTATTCACGTTCATTCTGAATGGATTCGTTTTTGTGTTGATCGGCCTGCAATTGCCCCTGGTGCGCGAAGGGATCAGAGATTACAGTTCGGGGGCGCTGCTGCTGTATGGCGGCCTGTTCAGCGGGCTGGTTATTGTATTGCGGTTGCTTTGGGTCTTTCCCGGCGCCGCGCTGGCGTACTGGATTCGCCGGAACTTTCTGCACCAGAAGGAGAATCGTCCACCTGTGCGGCAGATCTTTGTAACCGGCTGGACTGGCATGCGTGGCGTGATTGCCCTGGCCGCGGCGCTCTCGTTACCGGAAACACTGGCGGACGGCAGTCCATTTCCCCAGCGCAATCTGATTATTTTTTTGACGTTCAGCGTGATCCTGGTCACTCTGGTTCTTCAGGGCTTGACGCTGCCGACGTTGATACGGGCGCTGGGTCTGGCGGGCGTGACCGGGCCGAACTGTGAGGAGACAGAGGCAAGGCGCATTATGGCAGAAGCCGCGCTGCAGCAACTGGAGAAATCCAGTAACGATATGGAGAGTGACTCTGCGCCGTTATATGAAGACCTGAAAGAACACTACCGCCGCCGTCTTTCTTCGTTGCCACAGGATGATGGAACCACTGACGGTTCTTATGAGAAATTTGTGACCGTTTCACTCGACCTTTTGCGGACCGAACGTGAAACGGCGGTCAAGCTGCGCAACAGCGGCCGCATTAGCGACGAGGTACTGCGCCAGCTTCTGCAGGAGCTGGACTTAAGCGAGACGCGGCATCGATTGCCGGGATGATGCGCTTTGCCAGCGGGTCACGCCAAGGATGGATGATTTTTGCGAGAGCGCACCGGAGAAATCTGCGGTAGGTTTCTTTTTCAGGGATTGTCTCTATGCGGACGCTATTCAACAACTCACCCATAATTCCAGAACGAAGCGGAGCGCCGGCTTGCAGGATAATTTTGCCGGAAAATCGTGGAAGAATAGCGGAAGTGTAAGCTGTATGTGACCATGGACAGTTCATCCTTCCGCAATCTGTCACTGATCTATATCGCCGCATGGCTGCGGTCGTTTGGTATTGGTCTTCTGGGTGTGGTTCTTGGCGTATTTCTCTTTCGCGAAGGATACTCTTCCACCGCAATCGGCATGGTCATTGCTGCCGGACTGGCAGGCTCCGCCGCAGGTACCGTGTTTGTCACGTTCCTGGCAGACCGCATGGGACGCAGGCGGACACTCTGCATTCTGGCTCTCCTCACGGCCGTAGGGGCCGTTCCGCTCATCTTTCATTTCAGTCTACCGGCCATGATTGCATTGGCCTTCCTGGGGATGTTGAACGGCATGGGCTCCGACAGAAGCCCGGCATTTGCGCTGGAACAGGCAACCATCCCCGGGCTGATCGCGGATGCAAAACGTACCTGGGCTCTGGCCTGGTACAGCGTGGTGCTGGATGCAAGTGGTGCGCTGGGCGCGCTGGCTGCGGGCCTCCCTCTGCTGGAGCATAGGCTATGGAACGTTGACCTTGGCTCTGCTTATCACACGTTATTTATCGGCTACGCGGTAATCAACGCGGCAAGTGCTTTGCTTTATGCATGTCTTTCTTCAGAGATTGAGATAGCTCCCATCAATCTGCCGGGCCCTGCCAGAAGCCGTGTGTCAGCCGAGACCAAATCAACTGTGGCGCGGCTCTCCGCACTGTTCGCCATTGATGCGTTTGGCGGCGGCTTTCTTACTGATGCGCTGGTCTCATACTGGTTCTTCCGGCGGTTTGGCATTGCGGAGGGCCAGTTGGCGCTTCTGTTCTTTACCGTCCATGTGTTGAACGCTGTTTCGCATTTGGGCGCGGCGTGGCTGGCGAAGCGAATCGGATTGATTAAGACGATGGTTTTTACCCATCTGCCTTCCAGCATTTTTTTGATTGCGGCAGCGTTCATGCCTTCTGCGCGGTGGGCGGTGGTGCTTTTTCTGCTGCGCGAGTCGCTGGTGGAGATGGATGTGCCAACGCGGCAATCTTATGTGGCCGCCGTTGTCCGTCCAGAAGAGAGGACCTTTGCCGCTGGCGTAACCAACCTGACGCGGAACACGGCCTGGGCGGCGGCTTCAGCAGTGGCGGGAATATTTATGCAGCAAGTAGCATTTGCCGCGCCGCTATTGCTGGGTGGAGGATTGAAGATCATCTATGACGGGCTGCTGTGGCGGGCGTTCCGGCATCTTGCGCCCCCGGAAGAGCGAAAGACTTAGCCGCCGGTCTCTGACGATAGGGGCCCCTTCTGCTGCACAAGCAAATCGTAAATCTGCCGCAACCGTTCTTCAGTCTCAATGGCAAGCACGCTGTTTTTGTGGCTCATCAGGATCAGTTTGACTGAAACCATGAAGACACCGGCTTCAAGCAGCAGATCATGCGTCAAGCCTTTGATTAACAAAGCGGCGATGAAAAGAATGAGGGTAAGAGCAATGACCACGATCGACCAGAAATCAAAGTGCCTGCGCATACCGAAGTCTCCTGGGCGGTATTATCGGGCAGTTTCGCCTCTGACTACCAGGCGGAAGCTAAATTTCTGGTTGACGTTCCAGTGAAACGATCTTACCGTTCTTCTCACTACGAGAAAGTCCCAATCCAAGTCCCAGAATCGAGAGAATTGATGAAGCAGAGCAGAAAGAAGTTTATGACCGCAGCGGCGCTCTTGTTGCTGGCGTTTGCCAGCCGGCTGGAGGCGCAATGGCAGGCGCGCCATAATTTGACGCCCGCACAGTTTCAATCCACGTTTGACGATCTTTTCAAACAAGGTTACCGGCTCAAGACGATCAGCGGATACGAGAGCGGCGGTTCAGAGCGCTTTGCCGGACTTTGGCTAAAAGAAGCTGGTCCGGCGTGGTACGCGCGCAGCGGACTCTCTGCCGCGGACTACCAGAAGGCTTTTGACGACTACAGCAAACAGGGCTTTCGCTTGACCTGGGTAAGCGCGCATGACGCCGGCGGGACCACGCGTTTTGAAGGCATCTGGGAAAAGAAGCCGGGAGCTGCCTGGGAGGCGCGGCACAACCTGACGGCCGGCGACTTTCAAAAAGCCTTTGACGATTATACGAAGCAGGGTTTCCGGCTGGTGCATATCACTGGCTATTCCAGCGGTGGTCAAGAACGCTATGCCGCGATTTTTGAAAAATCAGGCGGCGCGGCGTGGCAGGCGCGTCACCATATGACCGCGGCTGAATATCAAAAGGCATTCGATGACAACGCCAAACAAGGTTACCGGCTGAAAGAAATAAGCGGCTTCAACGTCGGCGGGCAGGACATGTATGCCGCAATCTGGGAGAAGAACAGCGGCGCAACGTGGTTCTCGCGCAATGGCGTCCCCGATGCGTGGTATCAGAACGTATATGACAACTTCTACTACCAGGGCAATCAGCCAACCTATATCACCGCGTTCTCCAGCGGAGGCGCGGGCAAACTCAATGCAATCTGGGAAAATCCAAACTTCAGTTTCAACGAACTGCAGGCTATTTCCCAAAAGATTCAGGCTTACATGAGCGCAAACCAGGTGCCCGGACTGGCCCTGGCGATCACTAAAGATGGCCGTCTGGTCTACGCCGCGGGATTTGGTTATGCCAACAAGGAGACGGGAGAAGAGGCTGCGCCCACCAATATGTGGCGCATTGCCAGCGTCTCAAAAAACATTACCTCCACTGCGATCATGAAACTGGTGGAGAAGGGAAGCCTGCACCTGACGGACAACGTTTTTGGCCCCGGGAGCCTTCTGGGAGCACAATTTCCCACTCCGGCAAACAACAAGAAGATCGAACAGATCAAGGTGAAGCACCTGCTGGAGCATGTCTCCGGGCTGAGCAACACAAACGGCGATCCCATGTTTATGAACACCGGCATGGACCATGCCCAGCTTATTTCCTGGTTCCTCAACGATCCCGGACACAAGATGACCCGCGACGCCAACACGCAATTTGAATATCTCAACTTCGGGTATTGTCTGCTGGGCCGGATCATTGAAAAAGTCAGCGGGCAGAGCTATGACCAATTTGTAAAACAAAACGTGCTTGGTCCCAGCGGCGTTACAGAGATGGCAATCGGGGCCAACACAGAAGCCGGGCGCAAGCCTCGGGAGGTGAAGTATTACCCGGCGGACTCATACACGCTGAACGTGACGCGTTTTGATTCGCATGGCGGCTGGGTGGCTTCGCCTATCGATCTTGTGCGTTACGTGGTCCGTGTGGATGGATTGCCGACAAAGCCGGACATCTTTAGCGCGGCATCGCACACGGCGGTTACAACGGACTCCGGAATCAAGGACGCGAACGGCAATGATCCCAACTATGGGTTTGGCTGGGGGCTGCCGCAATGGCACAACGGCGACATTGAAGGGTCGATTGCGTTTTTGCAGGTGCTGCCGGGCGGATACACCTATTCCGTGCTGGCCAACACTCGACCGGCGAACGATGGAGGAGCTTTTAATTTGTCCGGCGTGGTGCAGAAAATCATCAGCACAACGCCGAACTGGCCAAAGTACGATTTGTTTTGAGAGTGGTGATGATCGCCCGCGAGTAGGGAGCGTTTTCGTCGCTCCCTTCGTTTGATGTGATGGATATCAGCGGTTGAACGGAAATTCGTTGATCCAGTGGAAGCCGCGGTCTTTGAGCAGGTAATTGCCGTCAAGATGATGGAGCTTGATCTGGATTTTCTGGCCGCCCATTGAACCGTTTGCAACCATGGTTTGCGGAGTGGGCAGATCATAGCTGAGGCTGCCTTTCCACTTTGGATCGGCGCGCTTGGTTAGTTCGATGGCTTTTTTGCCGGCATCCATTTTGGCCCCGAACCGGATTATCTTGCCGTCCATGCTTTGAGCCGCAAGGACGGTGTTGAAATCGAAGATCACTTTTTGCCAGCGCAGCTCGTCGGTAAGCAGCGGAGGACGCGGCTGTCCGTCGACGGAAAAGTCATCTACCGCCCACGTGCCGTAGAGAGGCGCTTTCATGGCGAAATCACCCGTGGTGAAGCTTTTTAATTGTTTGTGCGACGTATACAAGGCATAGCCGCCAAAAAACAAGCCCAGACAAAGTTGGCCAATCAGCGAACCGCGGTATAGCCAGTTGCGCCGGAAACGGAGTTCAACTGGCGCGGGACCAGTGGAGTGATTGAAGACAAAGAACGCGGACAGTCGCCGCATCTCCGGAAGAATAAGAAACACGCCCAGCACCAGCAGATGAAACGAATACAGCTTGACCGGCACGTCATAGCTCATGTTCAGGATAAAGACGTTGGCCATGGCGCCGATACCGACAAGTGCTCCCAGTGTAACGAGCTTGGGAACAAAGAGCAGGATTCCGCCCAGCATCTCCACCGCGCCGGCAAAGATGGTGTAACTCCTGGACGCGCCCATGAACGTCCACAGAATACCCATGGGAGATGACTCGCCGTAAGTTTGCAGATATCGCCATTGCCAGGGTGGAGGAAACTGAGATGGGACAACTTTATAGCCGCCGTAAGAAAGAAGTGTTGCGCCCAGCGTAAGCCGGACATAAAGCCTGAGCCATTGGTGCAGCTTGGTATAGCTCATCCGCTTGCGGTCCAGAGCAGACCAGAGAATGGCGGCCGCGGCGGCGATAACTAGAAAGCAAAGGACCTTCACGTAGTCATAGGTGGTGTCGCCGCTGCCATTGGAGAAGACCGTGATCGGTTGGGCCATCCGCAATATATGGGCGGCCACCCAGGGCACAATTTTGTGCCAGGCCAGCTCGTACCACTCGCCCACCTTGCCAACGTAGGGAAAATTGCCGAGTGGAAAAGGGAAGCAGTACAGCACGAAGTAAGCGAAGGCGAAGCGGAAGGCGATCCTTAAACCCATGTTCCAATGGGCTTGCGGTCCGGCGGCTGGCGCAGGATTTTCCGCCGAACTCTCCTCAATGCTGGCTAACGCCATCTGTGACTGCATTCTCTCTCCTTAAGCGCGGGTATGATGCGGTCCTGCTGAAGGCCGCTGGTGATGCATTTTCTCCCGCTTTTGCGGGACGGACAAGATGATTTCTGACATTAGACGACATATCTGCGCCAACGTCATACCTTGCAGTCCAAAAAAATCTCTTTCGCACTGGACTGGACGCCTGAAGCAGCCTATCTTTTAAAAGTAGAAGCCATTAAAAGTAGAAGTTATCTAGAAGTCAGCGAAATAAAGTCATCCGAACGAAAGTCATGCGAATGAAATCATGCGACTAGAATTATGAGAAACCAGGCAATTATCCTGCTGATTTTGGCCCAGGCGTTTTCCATGACCGCGCGCGCTCAAACCACTGAAACGCAGACGCCGGTCTTCCGGCTGGACGTGC
>DATBCN010000819.1:0-2049 GCA_036270475.1 Candidatus Angelobacter sp.
ACATCGCCAACGCTGCCGTCACTATGGATGACGGCATAAAGCACTACCACGCCCTCGATGCGGTCATGCATCAATTCCTGCGGGTAGGCGGGATCAACTTTCGTGATCGCCTCCGGAGCGCTCAGGTCAGATTCACCGTGGCCTGTGGCGTTCAACTCCGCAAAACGTATGGTCCAGCTTCCCGTGGACGAAGTGAGGTTGGGCATACTGAGCCGCATGGAATAATGCCTGCGTGTGCCGAATACCTGGGTGTCAATGTGGTCGCGGGGAAGGTCCGTGCGGTCCGGCGTGAGCGGCTTTGCAGCAGGCGGCGCGGCAGAGGCAACAACCGTGTTGTCAATAACTTTTGTGGGCGGCGCGGACACATAAATGTCCGGCGCCGCGCCGTTACCCGCATGATTGGTGCTGCTTGAACCAGCGCCGGCTTTGATTTCCGGCTGGGCCGTAGCTCCAATGCGGCCTGATGGGCTGGCGGTGAATTCACCCGGCCGATTACCTTCAGGAACGGATACCGGTCCAATAGGCGTGACTGGCCGGGCATTGAGCACCAGCATCTGGCCAATTTCTTTTTCGCGCGCCGCGCTGCCACTCATCACGGGTGGCGGAGGCGGTGCGACAGTTGCATCCTGGGCAGGCAGTCCCAGGCTGCTCAGGTTTTGGTTGGCGGGCGCTGGCGCCGGCGCAGCAACCTGAGGAGCGCCGAGCGGCAGGGTGCCGGCGTGCAGTGCATGGCTGGTTGAAACTTCAGCCGGCGGCGCGGCCACTTGCGGCGGCGCTTGCGCGGGAATCTGAAGGGCATCTGGCTTGCGCGCAGCCATCTCCGGAGCGGGTGGAACCACGATAGCGCTTTCCAATGGCAGCGGCTGGCTGGCATGTCGATTGGCCGCTGTTCCCGCAGGAGCAACCACTTCCGGCTGTACCGCCGGAGGAAAAAGCAACGGCTTAAGACTGCTCTGCGCCATAGCCTGAGCCGGCGGCGTGACTTGCGGCATGTTTACCGGCAAGACCGGCAGAGGATGCCGCATGGCTACGGGAGCGCCAGGAATGGTTGTGGAGGCAATCAGATTGGGCAGCGGCACATCCTGCTTAATGAATACCGGGCTCGGCTGGACGATCGTCTGTTTGGCGCTGGCATGGTTCTGGTTGAGGACAACAATCTCTTGCGGCGCAAACTCCGGATCGGCCTTTTGCGGCTTCGAGCGTTTAGGCGGCTCAAGTCTGGCCTTGCGTGGATTCACCGCCGGAAGATATTCAGAAAGCTCATAGTGCAACACAGATTGCGTCCGGGGCGCTTCGGGAAGGACCTGCGGCTGGTTCAGCCATGCCAAATTGAGTGCATACACGGCCACGATCACCAGCGCGTGCCCAAGGAAAGACTGGCGCGCGGCGCGCCAAGCCACTGGCCGATGAACCAGGGCATCAGCCCAGTATTCTGCCGGACGCGAGGAAACCCAGACCGGAGGCGGGGCGGCGCGGAACAGATCAGCGATGTTGCGCAGAAAGATCCGCACCCACGGCTCAGGCTCAATCACCAGGTGAAGGCCGCGATCTGAAGCCGTAACTGCTTCATTTAAAACCGCTTTGTTCGCCGACTGCATTTGTCTTGACTTCCGGGCCAGTAGAAAGATTATATCTTTATTACCAACATGATCCACCCCATGCTTTTCCTTAGAAGAATCATTGGTTTCCTGACCTTGGTCACCATTACAGCGGCCTGCCAGACCCAGGGCGGGTTTCCCTCGCGCGGGCAAAACAAAGCCGCGCAGGAAGACGCGGCTGCCGCCATTGTTCCCCACGCCGCGGAAGACATTTCCGGCATGTACAGCTTTTTGAAGGAAGGCGAGTTTCTGCAGATCAACCTGGAGAAGGCCGCGGTGAGCGGATACATCTCCCGCATGGGCGACTCAGACAGTGATAATGGCGTTTTTATGGACCAGTTTTTTGCCAAGGCCGACGTGCAGGGCCATGCCGTCTCATTTACCACGCGGCAGCTTCATGGCATGTGGTATGAATTCAAAGGCAAGTTTGACCGGGGATCGGCCAAGACCA
>DATBCN010000820.1:0-2279 GCA_036270475.1 Candidatus Angelobacter sp.
GACTCTGAGCGGCGCCGCGCTGGATAAAGCCGGCCTGCTGCTGGATTTTAAAGACCTGAAAGAGGTCATGAAACATGTGATTGACCGCCTGGACCACCAGATGCTGAATGAGATTGAGCCTTTTATCGAACTGAACCCCTCAGCGGAAAATCTGGCCAAGTATTTTTACGATCAGACGAATGGCCGCCTCAAATCGCTCACCAGCGGCCGCGTTGCAGTGAAAGACGTTACTGTCTGGGAGACGGATACGACCACCGCGCGTTATTCGGAATAAAACGTTTTCGCGGCACGGGCTTTCTTTTCTAAAGAACAGCGCGAGTGCGCCTGCAAGCTACGGCTTTCCGCCATATTGCAGATCACAAACCAAGCCGGGCTTTAACAGTTTATTCTTTAACAGTTTATGAAGATCATTGAAATCTACCGGTCCATTCAGGGAGAGTCGTCTTTTGCCGGCGTTCCATGTATCTTCGTGCGTCTGGCTGCATGTAATCTGCGATGCACCTGGTGTGACAGCGAATACACCTTCACCGGCGGCAGCAATAAATCCGTGGAAGAGGTCGAACAGGAAGTTGTAAAGCTGGCCCACGGCGGACTAGTGGAGATTACCGGCGGCGAGCCCATGTTGCAGGAGCGTGAACTGGTTCCACTGATGGAGCGGCTGCTGGCACACGGCTATACATTGTTGCTGGAGACAAGCGGAGAGCGTCCGCTGGAGAATGTACCCTTTGCGGTCCACAAGATCGTGGATGTGAAGTGTCCTGGTTCAGGCGAAGGCGGGACCTTCCGCATGAGCAACTTGTCCACTCTAACGCCAGCGGATGAGATTAAGTTTGTGCTGACTGACCTCGTGGACTATGAGTTCGCGCGCGACTTCACCCGCCAGCATGGGTTGGAACAGAAGGTGCGGAGCGTTTTGTTCTCGCCGGCGTTTTTGAAAGGACCTTCACGGCAGCGCGATGCGGCAAACTGCCAGCTTGATCCGCGCGCTCTGGCGGAATGGATATTGCAAGACGGGCTGAACGTCCGCCTGGGCCTGCAGATCCATAAATTTATTTGGGAGCCCGCCACCAAAGGGGTTTGAGGCAGCGCTTTTCGAGATGGCCATAACCCGGCTTTAACGTTGAAGTTTTGCGATAATTAAGAAATATAGAGGGCAGCTATTCCCGCTGCCGGGCCATCTGAAACGTAGAGATTCCGTAAAGCAAGAAAGCAAGGGGTAACTGTGTCTGGTGAAAAACCGTGCTCGGTGGTGCTGTTAAGTGGAGGCATGGACTCGTGTGTCTGCGCGGCGCTGGCAGCGCGCGACTCGGATGCGGCGGCACTGCACATCAGCTATGGCCAGCGGACCGAAGAGCGCGAACGGCTGTCATTTGAAGGGATATGCAACCGGCTCGGCATAAAACGCCGGCTGGCCATCAGGAACGACGCCCTGCGACTTGTGGGCGGATCAGCTCTTACAGACTCCGGCATTGCCGTGCCTGCAGCCGGCGGCCAGATTGGCATGGGTATTCCTGTAACCTACGTTCCTTTCCGGAACGCACATTTTCTTGCCGCGGCTGTAAGCTGGGCGGAAGTGCTGGAAGCGGAAAAGATCTACATCGGAGCCGTAGAGCAGGATAGTTCAGGATATCCTGATTGCCGTCCTGCATATTACCGGGCGTTTAATAAGGTGATAAAAGAAGGCACGCGCGAAGGGAAAATTGAGGTCGTTACGCCGCTCATCGGACTGCGCAAAGCGGAGATCGTAAGACTGGGGCTTGAACTTGGCGCTCCGTTTGATTTGACCTGGTCATGCTATAGCCGTGAAGATAAAGCCTGCGGGGTATGTGAGAGCTGCGTGTTGCGTCTGCGCGCCTTTGCTGAAGCCGGCGCTGAAGATCCAATTCCGCACCTGCAGCGGGGCCGGTCGCCCAGGATGGCAAGCGCATAGGACTCAGAGAGATTTAGGATGTAAGTTTTTTTGAAGCCGGAGGCTCGACAACCAGATGAAAAACAAATTGACGTATGCAGCAATGGCGGCCTTTCTTTTCCTGTGCGCAGCCACAGCCGCATGGCCACAGGCCACCGCGGGCAAGGTCCAGGGGCGTGTTACTGATGGCGGGAAACCCGTGGCCAACGCGGACGTGGTCTTTACCAATAGCGACACCGGCAAGACCTACAAAATGAAAACGGACAAGAACGGCCAGTTCTCTGCCGTCGGGATCACTTTTGGCACATATGAAGAGGAAGTAACCGCTGGTGAAAAGCACTTCAAGGCCAAAATCCAGGTCACAGGCGAA
>DATBCN010000821.1:0-2277 GCA_036270475.1 Candidatus Angelobacter sp.
GTGGCCAAACGTTCCATAGACGACCCGCGCCTGCGGCAGCGTCACGCCACTTTCTGTCTTGAAGTTCGTAATCACAAACTCATGGACGTCCGCCTTGTCTTTGGCGGCGGCAGTTGCAGCCTGGCCTTGCGGCTCGGCGTCTTTCTTGCCTGGCTCTTTGCTCTCCCCCTGCGCCTGCAGAATCTGCGCACTAACCGTGAGCAATGCAAAAAGCGCAACAAGAAGGTTCTTCTTTGTCATTCTCTTCTCCCGAACACAAGCGTTCCCACAGCGGAAGATATGCTATCACTTTGTACCGGTCCGGATTTGTCCAGATCACCTGTTCACCTGATCTCGCGCGATCATCTGATCCCGTTTAGAATTCTCCCTTAGCTTATGGATCGTCCTCTTGTTCTGATCATTCTTGATGGGTGGGGATATGCGCCTCCGTCAAAAGCCAACGCCATCTCTCTGGCGCGCAAGCCGAACTATGACCGGCTGCTCCGCGAATACCCCAACACGCTTATCCAGACCAGCGGACTCTCGGTTGGCTTGCCGGAAGGGCAGATGGGCAACAGCGAGGTCGGGCACCTGAACATTGGCGCTGGCCGCATCGTTTATATGGACATCACCAAGATCGACCTGATGATTCAGAGTGGCGATCTTTACGGCAATCCGGTATTGCTGGCTGCGATGAAAAATGCCCGCAGCGGCGGGCGGCAGTTGCATCTTTATGGCCTGCTCTCTGACGGCGGCGTCCACTCGCACCAGAACCATCTTTATGCGCTGCTGCGCATGGCCAAACAAAACGGCATTGATCGCACCTATGTTCACTGCTTCATGGATGGCCGCGACACTCTGCCAACGAACGGCGCCATTTACCTGCAGCAATTGCAGCAGAAGATGCGCGAACTTGGCGGCAAAATTGCCAGCGTGAACGGCCGCTACTATGCCATGGACCGCGACAAAAAATGGGACCGCGAATTGAAAGCGTTTGACGCCATGGTTGCAGGCAAGGCTGAAGGCGGCGAATTTGTTGATCCGGTGCAGGGCGTGAAGGATTCTTACAATCGCGATGTAACCGACGAGTTCATTATTCCCTTTACCTGCGTGGACAATCGCGGCGCTGCAGTGGCAACCATCCGCGATGATGACTCCGTGATTAATTTCAATTTCCGCGCCGACCGCGCCCGCCAGATCACACGCTGCCTGGCCCGTGAAAGCGGACTTACTGCCCAGGGTGGCCGCGACTTGCCGGATGCGGACGCCCTGGACGCGGCGATACCACGCAGCCGTGTTCCCAGGAACCTGCAATACGTCTGCATGACCCAGTATGACAAGCAGTTCACCCTGCCTTATGTTGTGCAACCGGACTCGCTCAAAAATATCCTGGCCAATGTGATGGCCGGACACAATCTGCGCAATTTGCGCGTGGCGGAAACAGAAAAATACGCCCATGTGACCTACTTCTTTAACGGCGGCATAGAAAAACCTTTTCCCGGCGAAGACCGTGTGCTGGTGCCGTCACAGAAGGTCGCCACCTATGACCTGAAGCCGGAAATGTCCGCCGCCGGCATTGCGGAAAATGTGATTAAGGCCGTGAATGATTCTGCTTTTGACGTGGTCATCGTCAACTTTGCCAACGCTGACATGGTTGGGCACTCCGGCAAAATTCCGCCGACAGTGCGGGCCGTGGAGACCGTGGACGCGTGCCTGGGCGAAATCTATAAAGCGGTCCGCGCGCGTGGCGGCGCAATGCTGATTACCGCCGATCACGGCAATGCCGAGCAGATGATTGACCCAGCCACCGGCGGCCCGCACACCGCGCACACCACAAATCCCGTGCCTTTTATCGTGATAAGTGAAAATGCCCAAAAGCTCACATTACGGCCCGGAGGTTCATTGCAGGACATCTCGCCCACCGTGCTGGGCATGCTGGATTTTCAACAGCCCAGGGAAATGACGGGAAAGGATTTGCGGTCAATCAAAATATCTTAAAGGACTCTGGCGGCGAGGCCGGCTTGCGCCCCGAGCCGTCTGCTACGGGTGCAGAAGATTCTATAGGCAACGCGTAATCCAGTAGCGCTTTGGAGCGAAACGACAACAACTAAAGCATGAAAACACTCATCGTCCACTATCACAGCTTTGAACTCTGGAACGCCCCCGCGTGGATATGCGAACGGCTGCAGCAGGAATTCCCGCAACACCAGTTCGTGCAGCTCCAGAACGACGATCGCGTGCCGGGAGAGATTCCTGACACTGACGTTTTCATCGGCTCGTCATTGCGGCCACAGCAAT
>DATBCN010000822.1:0-2507 GCA_036270475.1 Candidatus Angelobacter sp.
AATCATTGAAGCCCAGAGACTGCTGTGGCAAAAACTGCGTATCATTGCTGAACCCGGAGGAGCTGCCGCGCTTGCCGCGCTCATCTCCGGCGTGTACCAGCCGCATGCCGGCGAACGCGTGGGCGTGGTGCTGTGCGGCTCCAACGCCGAGCTGGCAAAGTTTCCGGCGTAACCGGGCCATGCGGCGTGCCGATTGCTCAATCCGTTTTCCCGTGACGCACGTATCGTAAAAGCACATGGATTCAGATCACCTAATCATCTTCCTTACAGGCGGCACCGGATATGGCACGCGGCTGGCGCCATTACTGCTCGCTCGTGGTTATCAGTTGCCGCACTTACGCGCATCCCTTCTGTTTACTCAATCAACGCCACCATCTTGCGCCCCTGGTACGTGCTGGGCCGGGACACCGATGGCCGTACACTTTGGTGCCCATGTATTGGCTGAATGAGCGCATTCCCGCAACGCGCGACAGCGCACTGCGTCTGGGACTGTTCACGCTGCCGCAGATGATTAACGCACTGGTTGCCTCCATCTCCAACCCTGGCAAGGGAATACGAATTCTGGATGTGCCCGCCATTCGCCGGTCTGCGATTTGACATTTTTGCCATAGCACACGCGCCGTCAACAATCGCAAAACCTTGCACAGCAAACTGCAGAAATATTGTCATTTAGTGCGAATCAGTTGATGCGATTTTCCATAATGACGCACTACATCCTTGGCAGACACAATGTTGCTGAGGTAGAGTGCTGCCTGAATTTTCCACTTTCAAATCCAGCGTATAAGGAAATGAGACCATGCGTACTGTTTCTTCCGGATACAAACTGCTGTTTATGGGTCTGTTGCTTCTTCTTTCGTCCAGCCAGGTATTTGCCGCCAGCGCGGTTGTTGATTGCACGGGAGCTACACCCGGCGCGTTCACAACCATCACGGCTGCACTGGCTTCACTTCCACAGGCAGGGCCAAATTCCATCTCAGTGACGGGCACATGCCATGAGAACGTAGTGATGTTCGGCCGGACAGACCTCACCATCTTCGGCAATCCAATCGCAACCGTTGTCCCCGGCAATGCCAATGGACATCTGCTTTCAATCAATGCCTCCCAACGAGTGGGCATCCAGAACATTACCTTTGACGGCGGCCGTGGCGCGATTGTCAACGATAATTCGCGTGTGGATTTCACCAGCATCACCATCCAGAACAGTCTGGGCATTGGCCTCACCAGCATCGATTCGCTGGTCCACATTGCCGACAGCACCGTCAAGACCAGTACGCGGTCCGGCATCAGCGTTGGCGGCGGCACTTTCTACGTGGACAGCGACATTACCGGCACTATCGTAACGGGCAATGGCCGCACCGGAATCAGCGTGCTGACCGGCCATTTGGTCCTGAATGGCGGCGACGAAGTAACTCCCGGCACGGAGAATGTAATCAGCAACAATACTGGCGTTGGAGTAGTTGTGGCCAACAGCGCTGAAGCCGACATTAACGGCGATAACCGCATCACAGGAAATCAAGGGGCCGCGGGCCTGGAAGTGATTCATACCAGCACCGTCCTTATGTCCGACGGAACAATTTCCTCGAATGCGGGCATCGGCGTACATTGCGGCGAAACCAGCCACTGCGAGTGGTCCGGCATCACCAAGATTGACGGCAATCTCAAAGGCGGCATTGAAGTCACTGACCATTCTGACGCTTATCTTGACGGCGGAATCGACGTCTCCGGCAATACCGGCGCCGGTGTGTTGGTTGATCTAAGTTCCTTGCTTAACAGCCTGGGCGGCAACACCATCAACAACAATACGGATGACGGCATTGTGCTCAATACTTTGTCCGTGCTCAAGTTTGCCGCTAATGACACGATCACTGGCAATGGCAAACTCGCGCTGGAATGCAACAACGGTTCCCTGGTTTCCGGCGACGTGAGCACCTATAAGCCCAAAAAATGCGGCCCCGCATTCCAGGCCAACCCAATCAACTAACTCTTACCGAGAGAAAGCGTGGGGCCGCGGGCAAAATTGCGGCCCATTTTTCCCATCCCTGCCCTACTTCGATTCGCTTATTCCAGATTCTTCAATCGCCCTGACCGCAATGAAAGCTCTTTGCAGAGTTGCTTATCTACCTGAAACTTCGCTCTCCGCTTCACAGCCACCCACTCTATCAACCTACCGCTATTGCGGCTATTCGTCCAAACCGATTACGAAAATGGTCTAAATCGACTGCTGTTTCTTCTTTGCGCATTGAAAAGCTGCCAGTTTCATCCGGTTTTCAATTTCGGCGATCTTTGGCAGTTTTGGCATTTCTGGCAATTTCTCTTACTGCTCTCCCAGCAAAAACTGCCGCACAAACAAAATTGTTGAATAAAATAAAAAGTCCTGGTTCTTTTTCTTGGCAAAGCCATGGCCTTCATCATTGGCCATCAGGAACCATGTTTGTATGCCGTTGCTTTTCAGCTTGTCCAGCATCTGCCGTGACTCTGTCCACGGCACGCGCGGATCGTTCTTTCCC
>DATBCN010000823.1:0-13330 GCA_036270475.1 Candidatus Angelobacter sp.
CCAAGCTGCAACTGAAGGCCATTCACGGTTTCAAAAAGACCATGAACACCGTTTGTCTGCCAGGTTACGCCTTGCTCTTCAATGTCCGCGCAAAGATACTTGAGCATCTGGTTTGACCGGCGCAGCCGCTCCGGAGCAAGAAATGACACCAGTTTGGCGGGATGTCTTTGTGATTCCACGGCGTTGAGCAGTTCGCGCACCGTCCATGCCGTCATGCGGGCGTTGTCCAGGACCTGGCGAAACTCCTGCAGCGGCATTAACTCTGGGGCCGCACCTGACTTAAGGTCCTGGTCTAGCGCACGCAGTTCAGACGAAAGTTGGCGCAGGCGCTCGGAAAGCGTGTCTGGGTTTTATCCGTCATGGCAAACACCTCATTACACGATACGTTATCCCAGGCAACTGGACCGGCATATTAATGTGGTTGCGGAGGTCGATCTTAGGCGACTTGGCAACGCACAACCGTGGCCGTAACAAACGGTTCGCCGGTCGCGATCAGCTCCGTCATTTTTTTAAAGAACTGGTCAAACATTGAAGCGCGAATCTTCCTTCCGCGCGCTGGAAGGTGAAGCGGCTTACGTTGCGCTGATCGCCAGCGCACATCGTTCGCGCCTGGTGTTGGACTATTTGCTGGCCGAAGGTATTTCAACAGAAAGAGTTGAACGCGTCTGGGCGCCGGCCCGGAAGAAATCTCCCTCAGCATCATCGCCAGATCGTTGCGCTACGGCGCGGCGGCACTGCAACATCGCTCAAACAAGCACGCCATCAGGTTGAATCTGGGACCCTCGCAAGGAAGTTGAAGCCACGGACAAATTCACCCGCCAGTGAGACGTTAAATAGCTTACAGGCGCTCTAACGATGAAGCACGTAGGCACACCCCGGCTCCAGGCCATTCTCCGGACCTGCCGGATGCAGCAGCAGGGTTTTTCCTTCATCTTTCAACAAGAAGCTCCATTGGGACGGCGGCAGGGCCGGCCACTTGTTGGTGAGCTTGAGCGTTGCAGCTTTCACTTCAAATTCATAGGTCCCACTGCGCCTCACTCCTGCGGCAATACTATTCGTGCGGCCTACCCAGAAATTTTGGTCGACATGAAAGCTCCAGTCCATTGTGTATAGGGAACGTGGACCAGGAGTCGCTGTCTTCAATTCCAGGGCTTCACCACACGCGACCTTTTGATCGACGCGCCATTTGCCAACCAGCGGATTTTCTTCTGGCCGGAAAACATAGAGCTTGGTGGTAAGTTTGCGCTTTCCTCCAGCGACGTCAGCCAGCACCGTGGCGGTTGTGCCGTGGGTAACCTCAGGCGCAACGCGAATCTTTCCTGTTGCCGCATTGATGGAAATCCCTTTGACTGGCGGCGCAATCGACCACACAACAGCGGCTTTCAGCGGGAACAATGGTCCGTCCGGGACCGGGTACATCGCCTGTGCCTGATAGGAGCTTCCAGCACTGATCTCAATAGGCGCATCAGGGCCAATCATTGCGTTGCCGATGGCCCAGTCGTCAGCTTTTTTCTGCCCGAAGCCAGCAGTACAGAGGATGAGGATAAGGATGCTAAAACCAAGTCCTCTTTGCGCCCAACGGATTCTCATGTCCCGTTTTCTCCCTTGTTGTGTCTTTTTGCCACAATCTCCGCCATATGGCCGCCAGTTTTTCGCCGGAAATGATTCCACCCTGAGGCTGCGCACAACCTCTTCTGCTCGCTTCTTATTGGCCAATAAAGCAACGTATGCGCATCCACCCGCAACGCCTGCTCAATAGCTTCTTGGTCAAACTGTCCGCGGCTTGCCGCCACAATGTAGCGCTCGCTTGCCGGCGGCAGCAGCGGATCGACAAGTATCACCGTAAAATTCAACAGTCGGCCCAACCTTGCCAACCGCCAGGGCAACGGCTTCACGGCCCACCACAACAAATTCAGCCCGCTTCGGAGGCACGCCTTCCCTGCTCTCCACTGACGCGCTGGACTCTCTGACTGTCGCATTCTGCGTTGGGCTGTACGCTTTCGTCATTTGTCATATTCTTCCGGGCTGTTTCTTCCGGACTGTCGATATCGAGAAGGATTCCAATATCATCCACTGGCAGCTTGCGGGATGTTTTTCCGTATGGCTGCCAAAAATCGCCCCGGCAAGCACTACCGCAGATACTCCCGGCTCTTCTAGCCTGTCCATGGCTAATTCAACACCATCATCGTTTTAAAGTCGTTGTTCAAAAAAAACACGGCCCAGCCTAACCAGCGGGCCGCTTGAAGTCAATTTCGGCAGCCATTTTTGCCGCCATTTCAGTTTTCATCCCTGCTTTGTTGTACCGTATTCATTACGGAGAGTTGACGGAATGCAAAAAAGCGAATTACCTGAACCCTGGCTGCGTGGCACATTGCCGGAAGTCCCGGCTGTGCAAAGGGCCGTGCTGCACGCGCTGGAGTTGGCAAAAGAAGACCTGGAGCGCTGGTGTGACGGCCTGACGGACGACGAACTAAATGCCCGGCCCGGCGGCATTGCGCCGGTGGCGTTTCATGTCCGCCATATCGCGCGGAGCATTGATCGCTTGCTGACCTATGCTGAGGGCAATCAGCTTTCCACGGAACAGATTGCACTCATGAAGAGTGAGATGGAACCCTCCGGCAGCAGAAACGAGTTGATGGCCGGACTTGTAGTGGCGTTCGCCAAGAGTGGTAAACGCATTCGCGCTTTTACGCCGGAGCAACTTGAAGAAGAACGCAAGGTCGGCAAGAAGCAACTCCCCACGTCGGTAGGAGGATTACTCGTCCATGTAGCCGACCACACGCAGCGGCATGTGGGCCAGGCGATTACGACCGCAAAAATCGTGGCGGCACAGAGATAGCGCCATTTTGGTGGGGGCAATGATTGGCGCTTTAAGCGAAAATCGAATGGCAGGAGGGAATGCCAATGGCTCCAACAACAGAAGGCTCCGGCTCAACCGCTTCAGTCCAGCGCATCCTGGCGGCTGCGCGCTTTGCCGCGGAAAAACATGCGCAACAAAAACGCAAAGGAGCCAACGGCGAGCCTTACTTCAATCATTTGCTGGAAGTTGCGGCGTTGATTGCTTCCAGCAGTGCGGAACTGGATGTTGAGTTAGTGATGGCGGGGTTTCTGCATGACACGGTGGAGGACACCGGCGTCACTGCAGGAGAGTTGGAAGCCCGGTTTGGCCCTGATGTGGCCGCTCTTGTCTCTGAAGTGACAGATGATAAGTCCCTGCCCAAAGAGACGCGCAAGCGTTTGCAGGTGGAGGATGCGCACAAGAAATCGGCGCGAGCACAAACTCTGAAGCTCGCCGATAAGATCTCCAATCTCCGGTCCGTGCTGGCCAGTCCTCCCGTAGGCTGGGGCCTGGAAAGAAGGCGGCAATATTTTGAATGGGCCAGAGCAGTCGTGTCCGGATTGACCGAGCCAAATCCTTTTCTAAAGGCAGAGTTCGAGAAAACCTACGCAATGATCTCGCGCCTGCAAAGCTAGCCATCCTCCCGGTGCTCTCTTGCATCGGTGAGATCAAAAAATCTCCGCGAAAAATCCAGCTCTCAATGCAATAAAAACGGCATCGAACTTTAAGTGCCGGTTATTTGCCGCGTTATGTTTCGATACTCAAAAAAAACGGCGGTGCTTGGGTTTTGTCTTTCAGCCATTCTTGTTGGGACTGCCCTGCCGTTAGCGGCACAACAGACGATTCGGCCCGCGGTAACAAAATTTACCGTCAACTTTGAAGCTCCGGATTTGCCGGCAGAGCAGCTTGACGCAAAAAGTCTCTTGCTCCTGATGGGAACGCAGATACGGGAAACAGAGCTGGATTGCTCCCACTTTGTGCAGTATCTCTATGAGCAAGCCGGGCTCTATTACGGATATACGCCTTCAAGGATCCTCTATGCTGGAATTAAAGGCTTCAAGCGAGTGTTCCATCCAAACCCCGGCGACCTGATTGTGTGGCCCGGACACGTGGGAATCGTGGTTGATCCCCAGGAAACAACTTTTTTGAGCTCTTTGCGTTCGGGCGTAAAAACATCTTCCTACCAATCCACGTATTGGAAAAAGCGCGGACGGCCACGGTTTTTGCGTTACGTGGGTATCCCGGAAAATGCTGCTGCAGCGTGGACGTCGCGAGGTACCATCGCCGCCCGCAACGGTTTGAGCGGCGAATAGCTGCGGACTAGAAACAAGCCTATCTTTTAACCGGCCAGTATTCCGAAGAACCAACTCATCCTTGCGCGACCAGCATAGGTACGGCTTGCGCGGCTGATTGTTGATACCACTCAACCGTACGCCTTAGTCCCTCTTCAAAGCCAACATCGGCTGAATATCCCAGGTGCCGTTGCGCCAGAGTGATGTCGCCCAGGGAATGCTTCACGTCACCGGTGCGCGGCTCGGCGAATTTCACCTGGCCAGAAAAGCCAATGATCTTGCGCAGAATTTCAAATGTCTGCTTCAGTGAATACCGTGCGCCCGTGGCGATGTTGAAAACTTTCCCTGACACTTCCTTCGTGGGAGCGATGCAGGCCTTGAGGTTGGCCTGGACCGCATTGCCGACAAAAGTAAAGTCGCGGCTCTGTTCGCCGTCGCCAAAGATGGTGGGCGACTCCCCCATTTGCATCTGGGTAATGAACTTTGCCAGCACGCCTGAGTATTGTGAATTGGCGTCCTGGCGCGGCCCAAAGATATTGAAATAGCGCAGGCTCACCGTCTCCAGGCCATACACCATGGAGAAGGATTGCATGTAATACTCGCCGGTGAGTTTCTGCACGGCATAGGGTGAAATCGGGCGGGGCAACATGTCTTCCCGCTTGGGAAGAACTTCACTCTCGCCATAGGCCGAAGAAGAAGCCGCATACACCACGCGTTTCACGCGGGCGTTGCGCGCGGCCAGCAGAAGATTGAGCGTGCCATTTACATTTACCGCGTGGGTGAGTTCTGGCTCAACCACTGATTTTGGCACTGACGGCAGGGCCGCCTGATGAATCACGTAGTCAATACCATCGCATGCCGACGCCAGTCCAGCCGGATCCAGCAGGCTGACGCCGCGAAAATCGAGACTGTCTTTTATGTCATTGATGTTTTCCCACTTGCCCGTGGAAAAATCATCCAGGCCGCGGACTGTCTCGCCGCGTTTTACCAACTCGTGCGCAATCGACGATCCTATGAAACCGGCAATGCCGGTGACAAGATACTTTGCCATGAAACGGACCCCTCAACAATGGTTACAACGAATTGTTTTTAGTTGACCTTTGCGCGCAAGCCATACTCACGGGCGATTGCGGGTGACAAGCCGTGCTGCTTGATCTTGTACAGCAATGCTTTGTAGCTGATGTTTAACTCTGCCGCGGCAACTTTGCGGTTCCAGTTTGAATCATCCAGCGCGCGCTGGATTTCCTTGGCTTCAGCATCGTCTTTTAAGCTGCGGACCAGGGCCTTGAGCCCGCCGCGGCCGGAAGAACTTGAGCCGTCATCCGTGCCCTCTTTGCCTTTGTGTTGAAGTTCATCCACCAGCATGTTTTCGTCTTCCAACACCAGATAGCGTTTTACAAAATTGCCCAATTCACGCAGGTTGCCGGGCCACTGGTAGCGGAGGCACTCCTGGGCCAGCTTGTCAGAGATAGGCAGCGCGTTTTTACCGAACTGGCGCGCCAGTTTGTTCATGTAATAACGGAGCAACACGGGAATTTCCTCACGCCGCTCCCGCAACGGAGGCACCGTGATGGTAAAAGCGTTCAGGCGATAGTAGAGGTCTTCGCGCAGCTTGCGTTCGGCGATCGCCTTCTTCACATCGATGTTGGTCGCGGCAAGTACGCGCGCATCCACGGTAACATTGGCGCGGCCGCCCAGGCGTGAAAACGTTCCATCCTGCAGCACATGCAGCAATTTGGCCTGGAGTCCAGCGCTCATCTCGCCGATTTCATCCAGCAGGATGGTGCCTTTGTGGGCCATTTCAAATTTTCCCGGCTTGGATTTACTGGCGCCGGTAAATGCGCCGGCGTCGTAGCCAAAAAGCTCGCTTTCCAGCAGATCAGCTGGTAGCGCCGCGCAATTCACCTTCACCATGGAGCGGTGGGCGCGAACAGACATCTTGTGGATCAGGCGGGAAACAATTTCCTTGCCTACGCCGCTCTCGCCCAACAGCAGGACGGGAACATTGACCTTGGCGATAAGCGCTACTTGCGCGCGAATCTGCTTCATCACTGGGCTTGCGGCCAGGAAGAAAAGATCGTCATCCAGATCGTCCACCATCTCCGTGCCCTTGACCAATTGCGTTGGGGCCGGGACAGCGGCCGGGGCAGCGGGACCCAGGGCCCGGCGCACTGCACCCTGCAATTGCGGTGGAAGAAACGGCTTGGTAACGTAATCGGACGCGCCCAGCTTGATGGCCTGCACAACCTTGTTCGTGTCATTCACGCAGGAAATCATTACCACTTTCTGGTCCGGACGAAGTTTTCTGCAGCTTTCCAGCGTTTGCAGGCCGTCCATGCCGGGCATTACCAGATCAAGCACAATCAGGTTCGGCGCTGGGCCGCGGTTCATGCGCTGCAGGGCCTCTTCCCCGCTACCCGCAGTTTCAACATGATAGTTGTCGATCTCTAGCAAAGTCTTGGTGTAACGAAGAACACTCGGTTCGTCGTCGACGAGAAGTATATTTGGCGCGCTTGTCACATGGCCTCCTGAGCCTGGGGCAATAACACTGAAAATTTGCTTCCTTTTCCGGGTTCGCTTTCCACCCAGATCACTCCACTGTGTGCTTCCACCAGACGCCGGGCTATGGCCAGTCCCAGTCCGGTGCCGCGGGCGGACCCGCCAGGCAGTTGCACAAAATCTCCAAAAATTTCGTCATGGTGCTCGGCGGGAATGCCGGGCCCGGTATCACTTACGTCAATCCGAACAGCGTTTTCCAGTTTTAGGTTTTCCTTGCGCTCCATGTTGAACAGGAATTCAGCCTGGGCTTTGCGCCTTTCCCAGAAGCAGGAAGTCACGCTAACAATCACCAGCCCGTGCGCCGGAGTATGCTTAAGCGCGTTTTCAATCAGGCTGGAGACAACATGCTGCAGCTTCAAGGGCTCAACCCGGACCCTTTGTCCGCCCGAAGAGGGGCGCAATTGGTACCTTATCCGTTTCTGTGTAGCGGTTGGTGACCAGTAGTTGAAAATCTCGCTAATACTTTCGTTCACCCCGGCGGATTCCAGGTTTTCCGCCGCTCCCAGACCTGCTTTCAGCTCCTGCAGCAACAACAAGTCCTGGATCAGTTTTTGCAATCGCTGGGCGCCTTCCTGCATCTCCCCCAATACCTGTTTCTGTCTCTGGTTGACAACGCCCAGATGTCCGCTCAACAACAAATCTGTGTATCCCAGCATGACGACGAGAGGCGTTTTAAACTCGTGCGCCGCCGAAACCAGCGGAAAAGCCGATGGCTCCACTTCTTCATGCCCGCACCGCAACTGCCGCCGGCGTCTTTCAGGCGGCACAACCTCCACTACTTCCCCGGGTTCGTTTTCCCGCGGTTTGTTCCTTTTGCATTGGGACACGTGAAGGCTGGACTGGAATGAGCCGTGGCACACCGGGCATTCCATGCCCGCCGTATTAATGAATTCTTTGTCCATCTCTCCTCATACGCACGCATCATGCCTGCTCCGGCCAATCCATTTTGGAGGGCGCATGGTTACAGCCGTCCGAATCGCAAAAAAATGCTTTAGGGACGACTCTCTCAACGTGATCGTAAAATCAGTCTGTGCATTGCCTTGTGACCGCGACCACCAAGTATGTGATCACTTTCACGATCCCCCTGCCTTGCTTTCACTTGAATCTCTTCGTGAAGCGAAGGCGCAAAACAATGCCAGATACTCTGAATACCCTGGGCTAAATGGAGATGCCTGACTTGGAAGGCTTCATTTTCCCGCGGGGCGTTTGCATGCGTTGCAATGTCCCCCAGCCAGATGAAGCGATCTGGGCTTGATTTGTATTCATAAAACCCCTTCCAGGTGTCCGGTTCCGTCGATATGCCGTCAAAGTTTTCAACGCTAAGGAAAAGCTTTTCTGCTCGCAAAATGCTTGAACCTTGGGGCCTAGTTAAAAACTATCAGCAATCGTCCACATGGCCAATTACCTAACGTCCTTCAGTACATGTACTATAGGACAGTGTGCAAACAATTTGCAAGTGCAAAAGGGCGTTTTTGAAGAAAATAATTGCGTACCGCCCTATGATTTGTCACAAATATGAAAATACTTGCGTTTTCTAAATGACAGGAATTGGCCTACTTTTCCCAGAACATTGAATAAGTCTATTATTTACAATCTCTTATGCAGAATCCTGCTTTCTGCTCTTGGCCATTCAGTTGCACTTTATTCATAGACGGAAAAAATCATGTCTGCCCTTCACACAGAGTTTGTCCCTGAACTGGCTGTCCCTGTTCCAGCGGAATTATCTGTGCGCGTGTGTGGCAGTTGGAAAGAATTTGAACAATTTCGTGCCCCGTGGAACAGCCTGCTGGAGCGAAACCAGGCGTCATCAATTTTTCAGACACCGGAATGGCTGGCCGCTTGGTGGCAGGCTTTTGGCAAAGGCAAGCAATTGTTCGGCTTGATTTTTTCTGACGCAAAGGGCGACGCAGTAGGGATTGCTCCTTTGTATGCAGAACGCCAGCCGGTCCTGGGCCTAAAAATCACAGGTTTCTCAATCACCACTCTTCGAATGGTTGGCGCGGGATCGGGTGACTCCGACGCGCTTGATTTCATTACCGCTCCTGGATTCGAACAGCACTGCGCATATGCGTTTTGTAATTGGCTTGCCCAGAATGTCAAGTGCGACGTTTGCTCCTTGGAAACATTGCCAGAGAATTCTCTGATAGCAAAGCATCTGTTGCAACACGCAAAGGAATCCGGTTGGCGCATTGACTCCACGTTCACGCCAAATTTCGTAATCGACTTGCCGCCAAGCTGGCCGCAATACATCAGCACATTGGAGTCGTCGTTTCGTCCGCTGCTTACCCGGTATCCCAGGCGCTTGCAGTCGCGCTTTACCGTTGGCATTACGCGCTGCGAGCGGATGGAAGACCTGCATGAACAGTTGCAGGTACTATTTCGCCTGCACCAGATGCGCTGGACCGAGCGCGGTGAACCAGGGGCCTTCGCCAGCGCGGAGCGTTGCGAGTTTTATTTCCAGATGAGCCAGGCATTCCTGCAACGCGGCTGGCTGGAATTCTGGCTGTTGAGCCTGAATGGCGAAACTGTTGGCGCGCAATTCTGCTTTCGCTATCACAATACGGTGTCTCTGCTGCAGGAAGGCTTTGATCCCAAATACACGGCGGAAAAAATTGGCTATGCCCTGCGCGCGCACGTGCTGGAAAAAAGCATCCGCGCGGGCTCGCATCGTTATGACTTTCTGGGCGGCGCGGACGCATACAAGGCAAGGTTCGGCGCCCGCCAGGCGAACTATCTCAACCTGACATTTGCCGGGCCATCCCTGCGGGGACGAATTTATCTTGCTCTGCAAATGCAAAAACGTCAGTTCAAGGCATGGCTGAAAAACAAGCTGCCGGCAGGCATGCTGGCCGTATTGCGGCGTGAAGCAGCGCGGGAAACAACCAGCGCTGTCCAGTAAAAATTTTGAATGGAGTAAAACGAATGTCGACTACTTACCAGGCAGTTCCGACCAGTTCATCTGCAACGCCGGCTGAGCGCATCAGGCGCATGGGCCAAAAAATGGGCCTGTGGAACCACGGCTTTGACTTCGCCCGCTTTGCTGCACAGCTTTTTGGGGAAACACATTTCCCAGGCAAAAGCATGCTGGAGATCGGTTGCGGCAAAGGCATTCTTTGCCTATGGGCGGCCTTGCAAGGCGCACGGGAGGTGGTTGGCCTGGAGCCCATGGCGGAAGGCTGCTACGATTCCAGCGAATGCTTCCAGGCATTCCGGACCATGGCCCGTGAACTCAACCTGCCTCAAGCCAGGATTCTGCCCGTGACCGTGCAGAACTTTGACAGCGGAAAAGATTACTTTGACATTGTGCTCTCCGTGGCATCCATTAATCACCTGGACGAGAAAAGCTGTGTGACGCTGGGCGAATCCGCCGAAGCGGTCCGCAACTACAAAGAGATTTTCCGCAACATTGCGGCCATGATGAAACCAGGCGGCAAGCTGATTATCCTGGATGCCGCGCGGCGCAACGTTTTTGGCGACCTCGCCATGCGCAACCCCATGTCACCAAATATTGAATGGTTCAAACATCAGCAGCCGGAATACTGGGCTGAACTCCTTGCCGACTGTGGCTTTGGCAATCCCAAGATCAGTTGGTCTGGCGGAAAGCTGCTGCGTTATGTCGGGATCAAGCGCGTTCCCAAGGCCCTTGCTTACTTTGGGCAGAGCGTATTTCGGCTGGAGTTGACACGCATCTCATAGAATCCTGTATATTTCTTAGACGGCAATGTGCAATCTATTGCATACTGCGCATTTCTTTGCGTCAGATAAATGACTTATCAAGAAATTACACCTTCCAATGCCTTTCATTGGAAGGATTTACACTTTTGATTCCTCCGCCTTCCCTAGCGATCCTGTAACTCCCGCGTTTGCAAGATGCGGCTCTCTGGCCACGATCTTGCAAATCCTCTGCAATAACCAGGCAACAACAACCCTCACAGTTTTTCTCCGGGAACTTTAATTTTTTCTGGCCGCGCATTTAAAGCATGAAGAAAAAAAGCATTGCGTCTCAGCGCTATCACTGAAAGGCAGTGGACCACACATGACGTGGTCCATGGTCGAACGATACGCGCAAAAACACTTATCTCTTGAGACGCTACTGTCGAAATGATGAAGTGATGGAAGAACTATCAGGGCCGAAATGGATCGGCGCCTGAAGTCCCCCGAATTGAGGAGCTACGGTGCGCAATCGAACATACACCACCACGCAGGCCGGTCTTTTCCTGGTTCTGATTATTTTGGTCTTGAACGCGATTGGTTGTGGAGGCGGCGGCACGCAAACCGCAGGCGGCCCAAGTCCTACGCCGACGCCGAGTGCCAGTCCTACTCCCACGCCGGTGGGCGGTTCGCCCAGTCTCACGGCCACGCCAAGCAGCCTTGGCTTTGGCAGCCAGGTGCTGAATACCGCGATGACGCAAACGGTGGCGGTAAAGAATGTTGGCACGGGTGCGATTTCCATTACGCAGGATACGATCGTCGGATCTGGTTTCACTGCCGGCATAACAACGCCGATCAATTTAAACGCCGGACAGAGTGTGAATGTTCCGGTGGTTTTCAACCCTGGCGCCGCAGGGACCGTGAACGGGAACCTGACCATGGTCAGCAACGGCACAAGCGTGCTCACCGTGCCTCTCTCCGGTACAGGCCTTGCGCCGCTCGCCCACTCCGTGGATGTAACGTGGGTAGCAAGCACCTCTTCTCCGCTGCAAGGCTATAACGTGTACCGCAGCACCGTCACTGGCGGGCCGTATACCAAGCTTTCCTCCATACTCTCACCCACCACGCTGCTGTTTACAGACACGAGCCCGGTTTCCGGCAAGCAATACTTTTATATAGTCACCGCTTTGAATACCAGCGGCGCGGAAAGCGCGGCTTCCACCGAGGCCGTAGTCACGATTCCGGTCCCGTAACATCAGGACATTTTTTTACGAGTTTGTCAGATATCAAGTTGGAGTTCTTAATGCTTAGATTCTTGAAAATCGGATCGTTCTTGTCGCTGCTCTTGTCGGCCGCGTTTGTTTGTGCTCAGGCCGCGCCGCCGCGCATCTTTTTCTCTGACCTGGAAAGCGGCCCCAACGCCGGCGGACAGAGCAATAATGGCGTCTGGGTCACCATCTGGGGCAAGGGCTTTGGCGTCACGCAAGGCACCGGGACGGTGACAGTGGGCGCGGGCGCCGTGGCCAGCTATCCATTGTGGTCTGACGCCAAGATCATCTTCCAACTGGGCGCAGGAGCAACCACCGGCAACATCGTTGTGAACGTCCCCGGTGTTGGATCGAGCAATGGGCTGCCTTTTACGGTACGGGCAGGCAACATATTTTTCGTCGCCACTACCGGCAATGACGCTAATACAGGCAGTTTCGCCTCGCCATGGAAAACGATCGTCAAGGCCAAGAACACCATCGCCGCAGGTGACACGGCGTATATCCAGGATGGCGTCGCACAGACTTCAGAAGACAACTTTACGGCTTACCTGAGCATGGACAACCAGGGCGCTAGCAACTCCGGCACCGCCAGCGCTCCAAAAGCCCTGGTTGCGTATCCCAATGCCACTGCAATCGTGGGTGTAGCGGGCGGCCTGCACTATGGAATTCGTACGCCGAACATCGGCGTGAATGAAGACTTCTGGGTCATTTCACAATTACACATTATTGGCGGCACGCAGGCCATGGACCTTGGCGGAACTGGCTGGCGGATCATCGGTAATGACATGCAGTGTCCCGGCGCTGACGATCAAGTTGGTTGCTTTGAAATGAGCGGCGGCACCCAGACCCGGTTCTATGGGAATGAAGTGCATAACGCCGGCATCAATCCCACGTCATCCAAGTTTTATCATGCGGTTTATTTCAGCACTGACTCCAACCACGTGGATGTGGGCTGGAACCATATTCACGATAACTTTACCTGCCGCGCGCTGCAGTTTCATTCGTCGCCGCTGTGTACTCCGAGCTGCGGGGCCGCTGATACCACCGGCTTCAACCAGTTCGATCTCCATGTGCATGACAACCTGATCCATGGCGACAACTGCAACGGAATCAATTTTGCCACGGTTGATCCCTCCAAGGGACCGGTTGAGGCGTACAACAACGTAATTTACAACGTTGGCCGCATGGACCCGCTGCAGCTTGGCGCGGCGTTCTCCTGCATCTACGTTGCGGGCATCACGAACAACGGCGTGGCCGGCACCGGCACCGTGGAAATATTCAACAACACGCTTTCCGATTGCGCTGCCAACAATTCAGCCAATGCCAGCGGTTCGCGCGGCGCGTTTGGCTTGGCGGGCAGTCCGGCAACGTTGACCATGCGGATAAGAAACAACATCGTCTATCAACTTCCGGGCGAAATTTATGTTGACGGCGTTCTGGCGCAGATCACGGGAGACAAAAACCTGTGGTTCGGCGTTGGTACTGCGCCCACGCAGACCACGAACAATGTAACCACCGATCCTCTCTTTGCCAATCGCGCGATTGGCGATTACCACATCACCTCTACCAGCCCTGCCAAGGACGTAGGGCTTACCATTGTCCCCTCGAATCCGTTTGAACCAAACCCCGGGCCAACCATCGATACTGACAAGGATGGAGTGCTGCGAGCGCAGGGAGCAGCCTTTGACCTGGGCGCTTACGAATTTTTTGCGGGCACAAGC
>DATBCN010000824.1:0-1563 GCA_036270475.1 Candidatus Angelobacter sp.
CGTTAGCCCACCGTGTGGCGAATACAAAGCCAGTGCCACCAATCCTGTCACGATCCACGGCCATGGCCGCAGCGCGTAGTGCGCAATGTTGAACCACAGCGTTGCGCCCAGCGAATTCTTTTCGTCCTTGGCGCTGAACATCCGCTGCGCCACGTACCCGCCGCCGCCCGGCTCCGCTCCCGGATACCAGGAACTCCACCATTGCACGCCCAGGAACAGCGCGAACGAAATCAGCGGAATCGTCCACACCGACTCGCTCGTAAACCCGTGCGAAAAATCCGGGAAAAACGCCAGCGGATTAGCGACCGTCGCGCCGGTCGCGGCCGTAGCGTCGCTTACCACCTTCAATCGCAGTGCCAAGGCATCCATGCCGCCAATTTTGCTCACCGCAATCCAAGCCAACACAATCACCATGGTCATCTTCAAAGCAAACTGGAACAGGTCGGTCACCAGCACGCCCCACAGCCCGCCGATGAACGTATAAATTCCGGTGAAGGGAATCAGCACGAAAACACAAATCAGCAGCGCGGTGTGCCGCGGCTCGCCCAGCGTGTAGTGCATCAACACTTGATTGCCGATCGTGATTTGCCACACTTTGCCCGCCGCGATAGCCGGCCCCAGCAGCACCGCAATAATGTCCACCATCGCCCGCGTCACCCACCCAATGATGAAGCAGTTCATCAGCAGGCCCAGATAAACCGCTTTCAACCCGCGCAAAAACGCCGCCGGCTTGCCAGAATAACGAAGCTCGGTCAGCTCCACGTCGGTCATAATCTCCGCGCGCCGCCAGTACCGCGCAAAGAAAAACACCGTCAGCATGCCGGTCAGGCACTGGTTCCACCACAGCCAGTTCCCCGCGATGCCTTGCGTCGCCACCAACCCGGTCACCAACAAAGGGGTGTCCGCCGCAAACGTAGTGGCCACCATGCTGGTTCCCGCCAGCCACCACGAAACATCCCGCCCCGAAATAAAAAACTCCGCGGTATTCCCGCTGGCCCGCTGCCGGTAATAAATCCCGATCAGCAGATTAATCAGCAGGTACCCAACAATCACCACCCAATCCGTAGTGGTTAGCGGCATATCCCTCTCATGGGTTCAATTAAATGCACGGCTATCGCGTTGCAACCCTGTCCGGCTGCGACACAATAGTGCTATAGAGCATTAAATGCAAGCTGTTTCGCCGTCTCTGCTTTCTTATTGGCCGCCGTTCAGGTAGATCCTTTCGAATTGCCCGCTGGCGAATCTCATATTACCCGTCGTAGGCCTTTCTCTGATGCCGTTCGAACTGTTAACGCAATTAATAGTATTATGTTCTTGATAACTTGCCGCGAATGCTGTAAAATGGGTTGTTGTTTGATGCCGAGCGGCTGGCCTGTTCGTGAATAGCTCTTTGAAAACTGAATTTCCCGCCACACCTTCTGAAAAGAGCGCGATTTCCTCCCATTTGTTTTCAGGCACTTACACACTCTTGGCCACTCTTTGCCAAAAGAGTGAAACCTAACCTACTTCTTTTCAGGTGTTTCCGCACTCTTTGTGAAAAACACCGGGGGTAGGGGGTCGGAC
>DATBCN010000825.1:0-2822 GCA_036270475.1 Candidatus Angelobacter sp.
TGTTGGGAGAGGGGTTGGACAGCTCTGCCTTACCATATTCACGCTGGGCTATCTCGGCGTCGTCTCCTGGATATGGGCCGTGATCGAGATTTGCATCGTGGAAAATGACAGCACGGGGCTGAGGTTCAACTGATCGCCCAAAGGACCGTCCCTGAGGACAAGGAATGAAATATTACATTCAGCGCGAACTCAATGAGTATGGCCCGTATACGCTGGCCGATCTGCAGCGTTACGTCGGACAGGGAAGTATCTTGCTCACCGACATGACCCGCAGCGAAGGCATGACGGAGTGGGTGCCAGTCTCGCAGGTTATCGGCAATATTCCCGTGCCTTCGGCAGCGCCTCCGATACAAACGCCGGGAATGGTGTATGGCGGAACGCCTGCCAATCCTGGTGCAGGAACAGTTTATGGCGGAACGGGAATGAACTATGGCGGCCAGCCCACGGCCCAGGCCGGCTACGCTCCCGTGCCCCCTGACTTCCATTGGGCACTGGTTCTACTGATAGGCTTTTTCACATGCGGCCTCTTTATTTGGGCGTGGCTGATTGTGGAAGCGGCGTTTGTCAAGAAGATCAAACCGGGAAGCAATGCCTTGATCTTCGCGATTCTCACCGTGTGCAGCGGTTTCCTCGGGGTCTTCATCAATGGAATTTCGGGCGCCATGAACCACGGGCAGTCGAACCCGCTGGGCGGACTGCTTTCTTTTGCCGGCCTGATTTTCTACATAGTCTCCGCGTTCCAGATAAAGAGCGACCTTGAGGAATATTACAACAGCGTTGAGCCGATTCGCTTGCAGCTCAGCGGGGTTATGACGTTCTTCTTCAACGTGTACTACTTTCAGCACCATTTCTCCCGGATCGCACAGTGGAAAAAAACCGGCGTCCTGGCGCCTCAAGGCTGATGAACCAGAAAACTCTTACCGGGATGGCGTCCGCGGCAATGCTTGCCGCGCTGGCAGTGGTGTACGCGTTTCCTCCGGAAGAATACTCCTTCTATCCCCGCTGCCTGATTTACACGACGACGCATTGGCTGTGCCCCGGTTGCGGCTCCACGCGCGCGCTGCACGCGCTGCTGCACCTTGATCTGCGGAGCGCGCTTCACTATAACGCTTTGTTTACCGTGCTGGCCCCGTTTGCTTTCTTATGGATTGCTTTCTGCTGCTATCGGGTCCTGCGATATGATCAATTTCCGCAACTGGCCATGCCGCGCGCGCTGACCGTGGGCCTGGTTGTCTCCGCCGTGTTGTTCACGGTGGCCAGAAATACGCTGTTTGCTTTTTGAGTTTCCAATATGTTGTCGCCCAGAATTCGCCGGCTTAAGCTCGACCATGATGCGCTCTTCCAGCGCTTCAATGACTGGCCGCTGGTCCGCATTGCAGGCACGGCCGGAATGCCTCCGGAGTTGTACCGGTTTCAATATCTTATTCGCGGGCTTTATGTTGCGCCCAATGGCGCGATCCTGGAGCGCAATGACCATCTGCTGGAGGTAAATCTTTCGCTGGGTTATCCGCGCCGCGCTCCGCAGTGCCGCATGCTGACGCCGGTTTTTCATCCTAACTTTGATGACAGCTCGGTTTGCATTGGCGATTTCTGGGCGGCCTCGGAATCGCTGGACGACCTTATTATCCGCATCGGAAGAATGATTTCCTACCAGGAATACAACACCAAGAGCCCGCTGAACGGGCTGGCGGCAAAATGGGCCGCACAAAACAGCCAACTGCTGCCTGTGGATGCGCGCCCAATCGCTCCACCGCTGGCGAACCAAACGCAAGCCGAACCAGCATTGTCACCCCCGCCAGCGCCCGCCAGACAGGAAATTCCGTCCACGGTTGCGACTTTTCCCCAGCCGCAGCCCATCGCTCCACCTGGCACTGACCAAGATCCATGGGAAGAAAAGATCATAATTCCTTAACCGGACCGCGGGATTGGTTTCACGGACCGTCGGCAGGTGAAAGTTTTTTCTGAACATTCACTGCCCTGGTTGGCTTATTCCCAAAAGAGAACGCTTCTTGCATCCTGGGAGCAAGGGTTGAAAAACTTTAATGTCAAAGCTTCCTTGTTCTGCATTCAGAACAAGATTTTTTTTTTCTCGAGCGGCACTTTCTGCATAGTAGACTCCCCCAGCATCGCAACCTGACTTCCGGATTTTTTAGGCTCGGCCCGTCCGTCTATGTCGAACGTCCGCGGTATTGGTACGTAAACAAACGGAAGACAAGTGAGCGTGGTCACTTCATAAGTCAAATCTGTCCGGCTTCTTCTGTTCATTTTTATTAACAGGCGCAGCACAATCCCATCCAACAGCGAGGTCAGTGAAAAAAATGAAGCTTCCCCAAGGAAAGACCAGATTCGCCGCAGTTCTGCTCTTTGCGATCTTGGCCATGAATTTTATGGCCGCACAGGAAGTACTCAAGCAGCATGTTGATAACCCAGGACAGACTGCTATGGACAAAGTGCCCAGCGGCCACGTTCCCGGCGTTCTTCAGGAGAGTATGGAAGCTACCGCGCAAGGCCCGGTTGGCCAAGCTGTGAGCACAGGCCACGGAATCAACTATCATGGTGGCCCCGTGATGAAGGGCACGCCCAATGTTTATGTGATCTGGTATGGAAACTGGAACGGCACAGGATCCAACACGGCGGCCACGCGCACCTCGATCGAGCATTTTCTGGCCACGATTGGCGGCTCAGCGCTTGAGTTGGTCAATAGCACCTATGGCGACAACAGCGGCAATGTGACCGGTGCGGTGCATTTTGGCGGCAGCACGATTGTAAGCAGCTCAACCAATCTTTCCGACGCCAGCCTGCAAACCACGGTCGCCAACGCG
>DATBCN010000826.1:0-2706 GCA_036270475.1 Candidatus Angelobacter sp.
ATCACCCGATCTTCTGCGCCGGACCATCATGTTTTGGAAGAGCTACAGCCGGGATCTCGCATTAAAGGAAGATTACTGCGGCCGGCAATGGTCCGGGTGGCAAAGAAGATCGGGTGATCGGGACATCGGGTGATCCGGTGATCGTTAAGGACGAAGAATCTTTGTAGTAATTTCCTGAATCATTATGGCGGGGGGTCTATTAGGGCCCTTTGACTTCCTTTTTATAGCAGGACATTGAGGTCATTTTGGCGACGCAAGCAAAACGTGACTACTACGAAATTCTGAGCGTGACCCGCACGGCCACGGAGCAGGAGATTAAAAGCTCCTACCGCAAGCTGGCCATGCAGTACCATCCGGACAGGAATCCAGGCAACGCTGAGGCGGAAGAGAAGTTCAAGGAATGCACCGAGGCGTACAGCGTGCTGATGGATTCCGACAAGCGCGCCCGCTATGACCAGTATGGCCATGCAGCGGTGAACGGCGGCGGAGGCTTTGATCCCGCTAACTTCACGGATTTTGGCGATGTTTTTGGCGACATCTTCAGCGATTTCTTTGGCGTGAACGTTGGCGGAGGCCGGAGCCGCAACCGTGTCCAGCGTGGCGGTGACGCGCGGGCTGATCTGACTCTCACATTTGAAGAAGCAGCCTTCGGCAAGAAGACCCAGATCAAGGTCCGGCGCTATGAAACCTGCGAAGTGTGCAAGGGCAGCGGATCGGCGGCGGGAAAAGGGGCTTCCACTTGTCCTACATGCGCGGGCCGAGGCCAGGTGCGCTATCAACAGGCAATGTTCAGTATTGCGCGCACTTGTCCATCCTGCCAGGGGGCAGGCCGGGTCATCTCCGATCCATGCAATAAGTGCAAAGGTGATAGCCGCGTGATGAAAGAACATGCCATCGACGTGAGTGTTCCGGCGGGCGTGGAAGACGGCACGCGGATTCGCTACCAGGAGCAGGGCGACGCGGGGCCAAACGGCGGGCCTGCGGGCGATCTTTATGTGGTGCTGGGGGTCAAACCGCATCCGTTCTTTGAGCGTGAAGGCAAGGACCTGTATTGCTCCGTGCCAATTTCGTTCAGCCAGGCGGCCATGGGAGCGGAAATTCTCATTCCAACACTGGATGGCAGCGAGCACAAACTGAAAGTGCCAGAGGGCACGCAGTCCGGGACGATGTTCCGTGTCCGCAATAAAGGCGTACCCGCGCTGCAGAGTACAGGCAAGGGCGATATGTTCATCAAGATAAGGGTGCAGACGCCGCATAAGCTCACCAAACGCCAGCGCGAACTATTGTCTGAACTGGGCGAGACGATTGAGAACAAGCCGGAACCACGCAGCCTGTTTGAAAAGGTAAAAGACATCTTTGGGTAAATACTACATCTGGTTTGTGGTGGTTGTGGCCGGACTGGCCGGCGTGATCCGCCTGCTGTTGCCGCGCCGTTTTGCCGAACTGCAGATGGAACGCTTTAAGGCCGCCAATGCAATCGCAAAAGCGAAGATGCGCAGCCTGCTCTTCCTGGCAGTGGGCCTGGTATTTGGGGCGATCTATTTTGTTCCCTGGGGCCACCAGAGCTGGATCATCATCGGCACCATCTTTTCCATCCTGAGCGCTGCTGAAGCTTATTTTCAGGCGCGGTTCCCCACGCTGGAGTCGTTGGTCTTCCAGAGCCGTCTGTTAGGAATCCTATATCTCGGACTGGCCGCAGGCTCTTATGTAATGCTTGCGCGCGTATGACCCGCAGACGCTGGATTGCCGACCGCGTGGAAGGCGATCGCGCGTGGCTGCTGGGACCGAACGCAAACCATCTCTTTCGCGTGCTTCGCGCCAAAGCCGGACAGACGTTTGAAGTTGCCGCCGACGGCGTACCCCGGCTGGCCACGGTTGCCGCTGCGTCGCATGAACAGGTGGAGTTTCACCTGGGCGCAGTGGTGGAAAGTGAAGTCCTGCCGCAAATCACGGTCTATCTTTCCATTTTTAAGTTTGACCGCATGGAGTGGGCGCTGGAAAAGTTGACCGAGCTGGGCGTGGCCGAAATTGTCCCTGTGATCGCCCAGCGGACGGAGAAGCATTTGGCCAAGGCCGCTCTGGCGCGCGTGGAGCGCTGGCGCAAGATTTCCCGCGAGGCATCGCAACAGGCGAGGCGGGTAGCGCCGCCACAGATTGCCGATCCGGCGGAGTTGAAGAAGGCAGTTACGGCTGCCGAGGGCAGCAGAATTGTGCTGGCTGAATCGGAAGAGCAAATATCCCTGAAGGCCGCTCTTGCGGAAAGCCATCCGCCGCTTGCGCTGGCATTTGGCCCGGAAGGTGGATGGTCAGAGATCGAGTTAGAGCTTTTTCGTACCAGCGGATGGAAGACGGCTTCATTGGGCAACACAATTCTGCGGGCTGAGACTGCGGCTATCGCTGCCGTGGCGGTAGCTGCCGCAGAGCTATTCTGATCTACCGCCATTGAGTGCCGCCTGATGCCATCCATGCGAAAATGGACTAGGCGAACGACGCATGTCCTCAAATACAAATCCGGCTTTGCAAGAAGTCCCCACCGATCTGCAGGCGGTTCTCCGCGATCTTGAGCGCGCGGACGACGAAGCCCGGCAGCTTGTGAATTCTCTCAGTGACCAGCAACTCAACTGGCAGCCGGGCGGAGGAACAGGCTGGAGCGTGGCGCAGTGTCTGGACCATATGACGCAAGTGAATTGTCTCTATGCTACGGCG
>DATBCN010000827.1:0-2055 GCA_036270475.1 Candidatus Angelobacter sp.
CTTCCGCTACAATTCTCTGCGTGGCCGATTCACCCCTGGTACAAAACTTTACCGTCCCTGCCGGCTCTGCCGGCTCTCGCCTGGACCAGTGGCTTACCTCCAAACTGCCTGACGTGAGCCGTGTCCGTGTTCAGCAACTCATCGAGCAGAAGAAAATCCTGGTGAATGGAAAGTTGCCCAAGCCATCAATGAAGTTAAGCGGTGGAGAAGAGATCATTGTCGCCGGACAGGTCGAGCTGCCGCCGCTGCGAGCTTTTCCGCAAGATATTCCGCTCGACGTGATCTATGAAGATGAAAGCATTGCTGTAATCAACAAACCAGCAGGCATGAGCGTGCATGCGGGATCAGGCAAGGGCGAGGCCGGAAATCGCGGGACCATGGTCAACGCATTGCTCCATCGCTTCAATGGGCTGTCGCAGATTGGCGGAGAGATGCGGCCGGGGATCGTACATCGTCTGGACAAAGAGACCAGCGGTCTGGTGATTGTGGCCAAGTCCGATCTGGCGCACAGGAAGCTGGCGGAGCAATTTGCCCGGCGTGAAGTAAAGAAAACGTACACCGCGCTGGTGCATGGCGGGATGAAAACCGCCAAAGGGACCATCAACGCGGCCATCAGCCGCGATCAGGTGCGGCGCACGCGGATGACCACACGCGTTGGCCGGGGCAAACCGGGGCGCGACGCCATCACACACTGGCAGGTGATCAAGGAGATTGACAGCGCGTATGGCAAGTTTTCTCTGTTGGAGGTGAGGATCGAGACTGGCAGGACGCACCAGATCCGAGTGCATCTCTCGTCCGCCGGCCATCCCATTGTGGGAGACACACTTTACGGCGCTCCGGGCAAAGTCTTGAGTTACGGAGGTACAGGATCAGAACCGGCATCTCTGGAAAGGAACTTTCTGCACGCTTCCGCGATACAATTCCAGCATCCAATCAGTAACAGGCCGCTCGCGTTCCAGCAGCCGTTACCGGACGAGTTAAGAGAATTTCTCCGGCAGATCGGGGATTGAGGATTGTTTCCCAGACTATAATGCGCAAGAGAGAGCCTGACATGCGTCCCAAAAAGGTAGTTGCGTTGTTGTTCGCGATCACGCTGGTTTGCTGCTCCGCTGTGGCACAAACCACCGCCCCGGCCACGCAGCCACCAGCCCCGGCGCCCACGGCCAATGCTGTTCCACCGGGCTCCGCGGCCGCAGCCGACGACCTGCCCATACAGACTTTCCATAGCCGGTCCGATGAAGTGAACGTGATATTTACCGTCACGGACAAGCACAACAAGTTCATCAAGGACCTCAAAGAAAACCAGTTTAAGATTCTGGACAACAACAAGCCTCCCCGGCAGATCATGAATTTTTCAGCGGAAACCGACTTGCCTTTGCGCGTGGGCCTGTTGATTGACGCCAGCAATTCCATCCGCGACCGCTTCCTCTTTGAGCAGGACGCGGCGATTGAGTTTCTGCACCAGATCATCCGGCCCAAGACCGACAAAGCATTCGTCCTGGCTTTTGATGAAGTGTGGGACCTGACGCAGGATTTTACCGGCGACCTGGACAAACTGACCAAGGGCGTAAAGGTGATCCGTCCGGGCGGTGGCACAGCGCTATGGGATGCCGTATTTTATGCCTGCCGCGACAAGCTGATGAAAGAACGCGAAACCGGCCCGGTCCGCAAGGCAATCATTCTGGTTTCTGACGGCGATGATAATCAGAGCCGCGTGCTGCGGCAGGAAGCCATTGAGATGGCCCAACGCGCCGGCGTGATCGTTTACACCATCAGCACCAACCTGAGCAATAATCCTGACGAAGGCGACCGCAGCCTGAAGATGCTGGCGGAAACCACCGGCGGACAGGCTTTCTTTCCGTTCAAACTGCAGGACGTGGCCAACGCCTTCCACGATATCCATGAAGAGCTGCGCAGCCAGTATTCGGTGTTTTACAAGCCGGAAAACTTTGAGGCGAACGGGCTGTTTCGTCCCATCCAGATTATGGCGGAGAGCAAGAAATATAAAGTGCGGGCAAAAAAGGGATATTACGTGCCCCGGCAGTAAGCTCTCTG
>DATBCN010000828.1:0-2877 GCA_036270475.1 Candidatus Angelobacter sp.
GTGTTTCCTTAAGGTATCCGTGGTGACTGAAGTACTGTTTGCTGGTTCCCCGGCCCAGCTTAAACTTTTGTCATCACCAAAGACCACTATACTCAAGGCCGTTCAGCACTGTACTCCTGGTCGGCAATGGATTTGATGGACTATAGGTTCCAATTCGGCGGATGGAAAGCGTTGCTCATGTTGAGCGGCGTTCTCTGCCTATTTGTGCCAAGCGCGGGCGCGCAAACCAGTTCCGGCCAGTTGACCATCACCATGCAGGTGCAGTCTTCCATCAGCCTGATCTTTCAGAACAATCCGGCGGTGGGGACAACCGGCTTTTGCCCGCTCACCAACTCAGGCACGAATAACGTTGGCCTGGACCTGGGGACAGCGCAGTTCCCCGGCTCAGTCCACAGCTCGGCTTGCGTGAATTACACGCACGTAACCGGCGCGACGTATGAAGTGAGCAGTGCTTTTGATGTTGTAGTGACTAAGGCCAACACCAGCAGTCCGAATTTCAAAATGGCGGCACAGATTTCCACTGCGCCGCCGGCGAATGTGACCTGGCTGATCAACAACGTGGCCCTGTCCAACACCTCTTTTACGCAACTGGATGCGGCAGGAACATATGGCGCGGCGATTACCAAGACCTTGCAGGTGCAGGTAAAGAACACAGTCCCCGCGCAGATATTGCAGGAGACCATTACATTTTTGGCCACGGCAAATTAGCCGCGGACCAGGCTGGATTTTAGGGACGTAAGGTACAAAGATGTTGCATCAATCCAAAACGATTCGGGCCGTGGCGATGATGGCGCTGCTGTGCGCGAGTGTGGCGGCGAACGCGCAAAACCCTACCGCCACCGGCGTAATCAACGCCACTCTGGTCAACAAAAACGGCATCTCGCTGCAATTTGATACTGATCCTGGCGGCGTGACGCTGGGCGCTGCCGGAACTTCCGCGGCTACGGCGAATTTTGGCGCGGTGTCAGCTTTCGGACCGCTTTCCGGCGGCGTGACCCGCCCCAGCGTAACTGCCGCCAACTATACCGTGCGGACGATTTTTGATGTGCAGGTAGTCCAGGGAGGCTTGGCCAGCACCACCTATACGCTTACGGCAAACCTGGCGGCTGTTGCGCCCACGGGCCTCAGCTACAAGGTGGACGCCATCACGCTGACTACGGCATCGCAAACAGTCCAGACAAACGCCGGATACAACACTGACATCGCGCACAATCTTGACCTGGTTGTCTCCACGGCTGCGCCGGGAGCAGGCGGTCCAGCGGTGGGAACGCCGATTACAACCACCATCAATTTTACGGCCACGGCCAACTAAGTTTTTTGTAAACGATTTTTTCTGTAATCAACTTTGCAAGTCATGAGGAGAGCAACAAAATGAAGAAAGTATTACTCGTAACCATCTTTGCGGCGCTGATGATGATTTCATCGGCTGCCGTTGCGCAAACTGCTTCCGGCACGCTTACCGTGACCGCCACGGTAAATGGATCAATCCAACTGATATTTAACTCTGACGCTGCCGGCGTAGCTCTGGCTGGCACGGGCACCAACGCGGCCACGCTGGCCTTCGGCAATGTGTCGGCTTTTGGCGCGGTTGCCGGCGGCATCGTCCGCACCACCACCGCCACCACTTTCACGGTGAGTTCCGCCGTGGACGTGCAGGTTTCCAAGACCAACTCCGCCAGCGCGAACTACACGCTGAAAGCGCAGTTGGGCGCGGCTGATGCGGTAAATACATGGCAGGTTGGCGGCGTCGCCGTGACCAGCGCGGCCCAGTCCACGCTGACCGCGACGGGCACTTATGCCGCGAACAGCAATTTCCCCGTGGCCATTACCGTACCGTTCACCACCGCCAGCGGAACCGTTATCAGCAACACCATTAATTATTCAGCAACCGCCAATTAGGGGTTTAATAGATTGCAGCACGGGGACGGAAAGATGGACTAGATCTGGGCGGGAGGTGTGACATCGGCCTGCGTTTTGCCCTGCCGTTATTGCTGTTCGGTTTCTCCCTCATGACCGACGGGTGGACACAACGCAAAGGCGCGAGCAAGCGCACCTCCGGCGCCGTTCTTTCCATGAAGGCCCAAAGTGAAGGGGCCATTTCAGTGAATTTCAGCAGCGCGCCGGATGGCGCCGCCTTGACCGGCGGTCCTTCCGGCCAGCGCAGTTTGAATCTGGGAACCGTCTCTCACGCAGGCGGCGCACAGACTGCCAACGTGCAGGTGCGGAAGGTTCCCGGACGTTTTGTTGTTGCCACGAAATTTGGCATGAGCATACAGGATGGCTCGCAGCATACAACCAGCGCCACCATATTGGCTGCTATCGCCGTGCCCGACCCGGCCTATACGTTTCGCCTGGATGGGATCATGCTTGAAACGGTCCCACAACTGGTCCAGGGCCAGGCGCGGATTGGAGCAACCATCATGCACCGCCTGGAAATTGAAGTACCCACATCCCTGACGGAGAAGAATTCTCAACTGCACAATGCAATTATTTTTCAAGTCATCCCGAACTAACATGACGCAGCGCAGCGCGGCACGATGCTGCCTTGGCGTACTTCTGTTCTGCCTATCGATGGGACTGCACGCGCAGACCGTGCCTGGAGCGCCCGGCCAAAGCCCCACTGCTGCCCCCCTGCCCACTCCAGCGGAGAAGCCGTCTATCTCTTTAAGTCCCGCCGTGGTCATGGCCAAGGGCAATTTCGGCCAGGGACTTACGCAGACGCTTACGCTTACCAACCAAACGGCGCGTGACTTTGCTTTTGAGATGGTGGCTGAAGATGTGATCATAAAGGACGGCAAGCGCGTTTTTGTTGCCGCCGGGGAAACGCCCAACAGCATCGCATCAACGGCCGTATTCACACAGAAGACCGTTTTGGTG
>DATBCN010000829.1:0-4325 GCA_036270475.1 Candidatus Angelobacter sp.
CGGGAAGCGGACACAGCTCGCGTGCCATCACTCGTGATAATGACTGATTTGACCCACCCCGCATGTCCGGCGAGCGTGTATAACTCTGCGCCGCTGCCAAGGTCCCACACTTTCAGTGTCGTGTCGTAAGACGCGGATATGGCGCGCTTGCCGTCTCTGGTAATTGCCAGGGCGTGGACCACGTGCGAATGTCCCGTTAGAGTATGGATTTCCCTCCCCTTATCCAGGTCCCACACTTTCATTGTCTTGTCATAGGACGACGAAACAGCAATTTTGCCGTCACTGGCAAGCACAATTGCATTTACCGGTGCTGAATGTCCATCCAGCGTGAAGATTTCTGTCCCTGTTTCCAGGTTCCACCACTTGAGTTTGTGATCATCAGAAGCAGAGAGCGCGCGCGTACCGTCGGCTTTCATGGCCACCGCCTTGACTGCGCCTTCGTGTCCTGCCAGCGTAAAGACCAGCACGGCTCCGGGTTTCCATAGCGTTGGTAAAAGAGGTTCCAGCCAGGGCAGTTCTTGTGTATTCAATATCCCGCCCAGAAGGTCATACATTTCCTGGAAGGCGAGCGACCGCAACCGGCCAAACAACTGACTTGCCAACTGGCTGGGATCTTTCGCCAGGACATGTGCGGAAAGCTGGAGCGCTTGCTGAATAAGCACTATATTTGACTCTGGCGAAACGAACTCATAGTCATAGATAAGCGCGGAGATTCCTTTCTTTTCCAGTTTGGTGCGGATCCACTCAGCGCTCAACAGCAATTCGCGTATTTCCAGCAGTGCGCCGGCCGCGCGCAAATGGTAGAGAAGATGCGAGAAATAATAGCCATCGTCAGGGCCGGTGGACCAGCCACCGCTCAGCGACTCTTTGTATGCATCCAGAAGACAGGCGTGCAATTGTCTTGAATCCGGCGTCTGGCTGCATATATAGTCACGCTGCAAAGCGTGGAGCGTCACCATCCCCTGCTCATAGACCGCTAGAGATGCATCCACCCAGCTTTCAATTACGTCGAGCGCCTCTCCTTCGGTTACGTTCCATAAGGTTTCGAGCACCTTATGTGGAATGGGGACATTGACTGGAAAAACCGCAAGATCAAAGTATCGTGATTTTTGTTTGCCAGTGAGAGATTCAACGCTTACCAGGGTGCTTTGAAACAGATCAGCATAGCGGTAGTCAGAAAGCTTCAGGCTCACCACTTCAGCCCGTCCCCGGTCCAATGCGTCCAGAATTCGCGACCACTCGCTTCCGCCTTTTTTTGCCCGCGCTCCCAGCATTGCCAGGGCCAGAGGCAGCCCGCCGCACCTTTCGATAATTTTCACTGCGTCCGGAGGCAATGAGTCCGGGTTCAATCCGGCCTTGCGGGCCAGCAATTCTCTTGACTCTGTCTCTGCCATCACGCCTGCTGCAATCTCGCGGGCGTTTGTGCCGCTGACCACAACATGGCTCCTGGTGGTAAGGAGCAGGCAGCATCTTGGAGCATCCGCGCTGAAGAGTTGCACGTGGTTGGGGTCCCAAACGTCATCCAGCACAATCAACACTGATTTGTCATGCAGCGTATTGCGAAGCTGGTTTTGGCAGCCCTGGAGCGTATCGTAGGCCGTAAGCACATCGCCAAGCGCTTTGGCTAGCTCCCTGATCTGCTCGCACAGATGTTCGTTCGTCGGGTTCTGGCCGATAGTGGCCCACAACACGCCATCGGGAAATGCATCCTGCACCGCTTCGTCATGGCAGATGGCCTGAGCCAAAACAGTCTTGCCTATGCCGCCGGCGCCGCGGATGGCGCAGAGCGAAATACCGCCGCTTCCTTCCTGAATGATCTCCCGCCGCACACTCTCCAGCAGTTGTGGACGAACAACATAATGTTGCGGAAGCGGTGGATATGTTCTGTAGCGTCTCTCATACCGCCGTTGCAGTAATACAGTAACTGACGTGTCTTCAATTGCCGCATACAGCAGCGCCAACTGGCCCTGGTAGTTGCCTTCATACAGACGCAGGTACTGTCCCGTTTCAAGATGCACGGGAACATCAGCGTCTTTTTCCGCCAGCACGGGAACAACGCGTTTTTTCTTGCGCAGTGCCCGTAGTTGCTCTGCCCGGCAAATGTCGGAATTAAAAGCTCCTTTGCTTAGCAGCGCCAGAACAACATCTGCGTCGTCAATGCCGGTTTCAATTTTGCGTGTCCAGCTTGCGCCTGGCGTGGCTCTCTCAAGGTCCAGCCAGACATCAAAACCCCTGGCTCTTAAATCTGCCGCCAAACGTCCTGCGACCGCTCCGGCGTCGCTATGGGCATAGGAAATAAAAATACTTAGAGCGGTTTTCTTAAGCTGAGCACTCACGGAAATACCCTGGTTCTGACCCGAGCCGAAAAACTTTTCCGGACGCTTGCGAGGCTCACTGGGATAGACAAAAGAAGACGGAGCACTTGCTTCAGCGTGCCTAGCCTCCCCCGATGAACCCCTCGTAATCGAAAGCCTCTTCCGCGCACAGGATTGCACTTCTACCTTGGGAATCAATTTGCAATCTAGTTGTTGTGATAACCGCCGCACACGCGATCTGGAAAAACGCCAGACCGTTATTTGCCGGTTCGCAAATCCTGGACAAGGTGGGTTCTAGTATTTCGACATTATTGTTTGCCGCCGCTTGCATGACTAGAGTTGCCCACGTTGTCTTTTGCAAGGGGGACATGCAAATGCGGTATGGCTACCTTAAGTCCGTAATGACCCACGTGGCATCCTGGCGAATTTTACGGATACTGCTGGCGGTGCTGTTCGTTACATCTGTTTACCTGTTTGTTTTTCCATCTCCAACCTTGCCCTATATTGCGGCGGTGTTGGCCCATGCGGCGATTGGCTTAGTGGCAGTCTTGTTGCTAATTCCAAAACTGCCCACTATGTTTTCGCTCAAAAAGCTGATGGAAAATGCAGGCTGGCTGGCGGTGGGCGCGGGTGGTGTTTTAGGTATTTATCTCCTGTACATCGGCACATCGCGATCTCACTGGAATTGGATGTATGCCCACGTTGCTGTTTCCTTTGCTGGCGTCGCGTTGCTCGTCGCCAAATGGGCGGGATCAAAAGGCTGGCTGGCCAAAAACGGCCTGATGGCGGTGGGGCGCGTCGCGTTTCTTCTCGCTTTGGCCGCCCTGCTTGGATTGTATGGATGGAAAGTTAGGCAGGGACGCTGGCTCAGCACGCATCGCATTGTGAATCCGCTGCCGCCAACTTCCATGGACGGCGAGGGCGATGGACCGAAAGGCCCATTCTTCCCCAGCTCTTCACAAACGGCCCATAAAGGAGGCATACCCAGCAAATACTTCATGGAATCCGACGCCTGTGAACGATGCCACAGTGACATTTATAAGCAATGGTCAGGCTCCATGCACCACTTCTCATCTTTCAATAACCAGTGGTATCGCAAAAGCATTGAATACATGCAGGGCGTTGTGGGAGTAAAGCCCTCAAAATGGTGCGCCGGATGTCATGATCCTGCGTTGCTCTATAGCGGTCTGTTCGATACGCCGATCAAACAAATCGTAGACCGGCCAGAGGCGCGCGCGGGTCTTGGCTGCATGATGTGCCACTCCATTTCCGGAGTGAAAAGCACCATGGGCCAGGGAGACTTCATGCTGGAATATCCTAAGTTGCATCAACTGGCCGCCAGCAAAAACCCTGTGGCACGTTGGCTGCATGACTTCGTCACAAATCTGAACCCGGAACCGCATCGGCGTGTTTTTCTAAAGCCGTTTATGCGGACGCAGAGTTCTGAATTCTGTTCGAGCTGCCATAAAGTCCATCTTGATGCACCCGTAAACCATTATCGCTGGATACGCGGCTTCAATGAATATGATAACTGGCAGGCCAGCGGTGTTTCCGGCATGGGCGCGCGATCGTTTTACTACCCTCCCAAGTCACAACAATGCACAGATTGCCACATGCCCACAGTCAAGTCTGGTGATTCCGGAAATGTGGAAGGCATAATCCATTCCCATTCTTTCCCCGGTGCCAACACCGCTGTGCCTGTGGCAAATGAAGACGCTGCTCAACTCAAGCTTTCGGAAAACTTCCTGAAGAACTCAGTCACCGTGGATATCTTTGCCATTTCTCCTCCCCGGCCAAAAAGTGCGGGCGCGGAGTTGCCGTCCGCCGATATCTCAACCGGTTTTGCGGTTGGCGAAGAGGCTGAGACCAATATCCCCTCACAAAACCTGCAAGGCGAAACCATCGGACAGATGCAGATCAGCGCACCTCTAAATCGGATTAATCCTACTGTGCGTCGCGGGGACACCGTTCTGGTGGATGTGGTAGTACGCACACGAAAAGTAGGCCACT
>DATBCN010000830.1:0-1744 GCA_036270475.1 Candidatus Angelobacter sp.
GTGCCCCGTAACCGGGCATCACTTTTGCCGTTAGAGACTGTAATTCCTCATGTCCAATCCAACCGATTCAGAAGCCCAGCCAAACCAGCCCGTTGCCGAACCCAAAGAGTCTTTCAAGGACATTCTCAACCAATACGAGCAGAGCCATTCCCACAAGCCGGAAGAGGGCAGCAAGAGGATTGAAGCCACCGTGGTTACGCTTACGGCTGATTCCATCCTGCTCGACATCGGATTCAAGACGGAAGGCATATTGCCGTTGACGGCGCTTCGGCCCGGTGAAACCGTAAAGCCGGGCGACAAGCTGCTGGTCAGCGTAAAAGGCCGTGATCCCGAGGGCTACTATGAAGTTGCCCTGGGCAAGATCGCGCGACCCACTGACTGGCCGTCACTGGAGCAGGCGTTCAATGAGAAGACCACGATTGTCGGCACGGTGATGGCTGCGGTAAAAGGCGGACTGAGTGTCGATGTTGGCGTACGGGCGTTTATGCCCGCCTCGCGCAGCGGCGTGCGTGAAACCGCGGAGATGGAAAAGCTGGTGGGGCAGGAGATCCGCTGCCGCATTACCAAACTCGATGTGACCGAAGAAGACGTAGTGGTGGACCGCCGCGTGATCGCGGAAGAAGAAGAGCGCGCCAATAAAGAACGCCGCTACTCTGAGATCACTGAAGGCGAAACAGTGCGCGGCACCGTCCGCAGCCTGGCCGATTACGGTGCGTTTATTGATATTGGCGGCGTGGACGGATTGCTGCACGTTGCGGAAATTTCCTGGAGCCGCGTCAATAAGCCCGCCGATCTGCTCTCGGTAGGCCAGGAAGTTGAAGTCCGCGTGCTGAAGGTTGATGCGGACAAGCGGCGCATCTCGCTGGGCATGAAGCAGCTTCTGCCGCATCCGTGGGACGCTGCCGCGGAAAAATACAAACCCGGTGAGCGTGTGCGCGGGACCGTAACTCGCCTAATGGACTTTGGCGCGTTTGTGGAAATTGAACCCGGAGTGGAAGGCTTGATCCACGTTTCTGAAATGTCCTGGTCAAAAAAAGTGCGCAAGCCCAGTGACGCTGTTAAGCCGGGTGAAACCGTGGAAGCCGTGATTCTAGGTGTGAGCGTCGCGGAGCGGCGCATCTCACTGGGACTGAAGCAGGCGCTGGGCGACCCATGGGTTGAAGCAGCAAAAACCCTGGGCATTGGATCGGTGATTGAAGGCCCGGTGGTCAGCATCACCAAATTCGGCGCATTCGTGCAGATTGCGGAAGGCGTGGAAGGAATGATTCACGTAAGCGAGATCAGCGCCGAGAAGCGCATCAATCATCCGCAGGACGCGCTCAAGGTGGGGCAAGTGGTGAAGGCCCAGGTGCTTGACGTGGACGGCGCAAAACGCAACGTGCGTCTCAGCATTAAGCAGATGGTCCCCTCCAGCCTGCATGAATACATAGCTGAACACAAAGAGGGCGACGTGGTCACGGGCCGCGTGGTGCAGGTTTCCGGCGGGACAGCGCGCGTGGAGTTGGGAGAAGGGGTATTCGCGGCGTGCCGCATGGCAGACGACGCGCCGCCAAAAGAAGAGAAAGGCCCAGCGGGGAAAACAGCCGATCTTGGCTCTCTCAGTTCGATGCTGCAGCAACGCTGGAAAAGTGGAGCGGCACCCACGGCCGCCAAGCCAGACGCTTCTTCAGCCGGGCAGATTCGCAGCTTCAGGATCAGCAAGCTTGACCCCGCGGCAAAGAAGATTGAGTTGGAGCTGGCGAAA
>DATBCN010000831.1:0-3224 GCA_036270475.1 Candidatus Angelobacter sp.
AAAAAATTATCGGCTGCGAAAATATTTGTCCCCAAAAAAAGCTTACTCTTTGCGCAAAAACGATCCTGAGCTTGCATCCACCAGCACGGTAAGCTTGCCGGTTGATTCGCTGCCGCCGTAGATCACGTGCCAGCGCAGTTGGCCGGATTGCACGTCCCAATCCAGCAGGTATCCAATCGAGACTTTGGGGTCTTTCTCTGTCACCTGTTTGCCGCCGTGCTGCTGCGCCACTTCAAATGCCTGGTCAGTATCGATTTTGAGGAAGTTCAGGTCAAACGGGCGCGAGGTGCGGTTGGAGGGATTGTATGAGTCCTCCACGCCATGGTCCACGCCCCGCCCGCCGCTGTCCGTGGTCATGCCGGACCATGTAAACGGCTCGGCCTTTTGCCGTGAGAGTGACGCGAACTGCGCGCGCCAGAAATTCGCTTTGCCGTCATGACCGTTGCTGTCCTTCAGGTTGGTTGATTCCAGACGCACAGGCTGCGCGTCCGGCGCCCAGAAGCGCGCGGGCGCCAGCATCTTTTGCAGCGCGAACCGGCCGGTTTCAAACTGGATGGCGGCCGGCTGGCCTTCTTTAGCTCCTGGAGCTTTCCCGGGCTCGGAATCGCACCCCGCGCAGAGAACTGCCAGGGCAAAAACGGCCGCGGCGGGCAATCCGATTTTCTTTATCTTTTTTGTTTTCGTTGTCAATGTCATGGTTGGCTGGCGTAATCAGAGTCACTCCATTCTAGACGGAGACGGCGGGAGAATGGATGTACAAAGGTGCATGTATCGCGCTGGTTACCAGCGGATCAGTCGTTGCTGGGCAGCCCAGCCTTGCGCGCCTGCTCCTGCAGGTCCGTCAACTTTTGCTGCGCGGAATCCAGGGCCTGCTTCTTGCCGTCAATCTCTGCCTGTTCCTTGCGGGAATCCTCGGCGAATTTGGCCTGGTCGCGCAACATGGTCCCCGCATCGGCATAAAATGTGGCGGCGCGCAACCGTGCCTCACGCTGGGCCACGTCCAGTTCGCGCTGCAGCGTGGCAATCTCTTTCTTCTGCGTATCGATCTGTTTTTTCAGGTCTTCGTTTTTTTGCTTTTGTGCGTCTGCCGCATCGGTCTTCTTGGGCGCGTCCTTCGCGTCGGCGTCTTTAGGATCAGCGTTCTTGTCGTCGATCTTTTTATCGTCGGCCTTCTTGTCGTCCGCTTTTTTGTCGTCGGTTTTGGCGGTGTCCGTCGCGCTGGTGGAAGTCGACGAGCTATGCGGCATCGTGTCATCGTCCAGCTTGACCGCGCTTGTACTGGAGCGCTTTTTGGCCCGGTTGGCGCGGGCCGCCTCGCCCAGCGATTCTTGCGCAAACGCCGCCGTCGCAAACAGGCACATCACGAGAAGGAGAAAAAGCTTTTTCATAAAGGACATCAACCTGCAAATTCGCTCTGCCTATTATTCTACAGGGTTACGTCAGACGATTCTCCTGCTTTTGCCGGGCGGAAACGATAGGGTAAACGCCGTACCGGACTTTAGTTTCTGTCGCTGCGCTCCAAACCGCTGGGCGACCTTCGCCCGTAGAAGATCCTCCTGCCACTGATCGACCGGCCCGGCGTAAGCCGGCCTACGCCCGCGCAAGCCATGCCAGAGTCATGATCCGGCGATTTCAACGCACTGGTGCCAGGCCGGAGAGATGCAAATACCAACGGACAAGCATTGGTCCCCAAAACGCCGATACCAGCGCCGCCATCCCCAGAAACACGCCGAAAGGAATCTCAAAATTACGGTAGATCAGGATGGCCGAATTCCATGCCCGGCTGCGTGACACGCTGGCCGTTTCTGAGCGGTTCTTCCTGCGCCGGCGCAACAGGCGCTTTTGCCAGACCCACAAAATCAGAAATGCGCCAAAAAAGCTGCCGATCACCGAACCCACCACCAGCACCAGCAGAGTAAACTTCACGCCCAGAAAGGCGCCGATCAACGCCATCAGCTTGACGTCGCCGCGGCCCATGCCTTCCACGCCGCGCACGGCTTCATACAGCAACGCTACGCCCCAGATAAAGGCCGCGCCCAGCACCAGGCCCGCAATTGAGTTCATCAGCGAAAGTACGCGCCAGTTATCGATGGCGGGAACAAAGGAATGCGCCGGGCCTTCCAGGGGCACAAAAACGCTGAACAGCAATCCCAGGGCGATTCCTGGTTTGGTCAGCAGGTCAGGCAACAGCTTGGTTTCAGCGTCGGTAAAGATCAGGCCGATCAGCAAAAAGGAGAGCACGCACAGCTTGAGGGCAATCGCGAACACATTGGGCATTGTCTCCAGCAACCATTGTTGTTCTATAAGGCGGGACATCGCCGGCGCGCTGATGAATGACAGTGCAAAGAACGCGCCGGTCAGCAACTCTACTCCGGCGTAGCGCAGTGAGATGGGCGCTTTGCACTGGCGGCACTTGCCCCCCAGGACTATCCAGCTCAGCACTGGAATGTTGTCATAGGCGGCGATGGGCGCCTCACATGCCGGACAGGCCGAACGCGGGCTCACCACGGAAATCTCCCGCGGCATGCGGTAGATGCACACATTCAAAAAGCTGCCAAAAACCAGCCCAAACAAAAAAAATGATGCGGCAAGAAAATAAAAGCTTCCGGAAAAATCAAGAGTGTTCAGGGCGCGCTCCCGCTCAATGTGGCTCGAAGGAGATTATACGCAAGCAGAATTGGGTAGGTAGGTAACTTCAGGAGTTGAGCAACCGGATGGATCTTGAATTTGGTAAATGAGTAATTTGGTAATTTAGTAAATGAAAAAACTGCAGGACCAACACCTTTGAGCCGGGCAACTTGCGCTCGATATTCATCAAACTTTGGTTTTCAAATTACTCAATTACAAAATCTAAGAAGCTTCAATCTCCATCGGGAATGCGGACGATGTGTCCCGCAAGAACCGGAACGTTAGGATTTTCCGGCGGAAGGTCGCCCGTCCAATTGATTTGTTTACGATTGGCCAGGCGCATCTCCGGCTCAAGTGATTTCCAGCCTGCGCCGTTCTGCTCACGGACCGCCATGTTAAAGCCCATTTGAGTACCGTCCTGCTCGGCGTCACTCCATTCGAATAATGACGCTTCCAGCTCTTCCGCCAGCGCTTCCTGCGGCAGCAGGCATAGGACCCACTGATTGCGCGCGTCCTGCGCGTATGCGCCGCGGTCCACTCCAGGGACGGCATGAATCACTTTAGCCCCATGTTCTTTGGCGACTTTCACCGTTTCA
>DATBCN010000832.1:0-2556 GCA_036270475.1 Candidatus Angelobacter sp.
GAAGTGGTGGACGTTACCGGCCATCTTGGCGGCTTCAATTTTCAGTGGGCCTGGGCGTCAGGATTCAGCGCCGGACAGGCAGCGTGAACCGTTCGCGCTCAACGCCTGCCTCACTCCACCCGCAACGCTTCCACTGGATTCATCCGTGCCGCGGCATTGGCCGGACGATAGCCAAACATTACGCCGACTCCGGTGGAAAGCAGCAGCGCAAGAAAAACCGCGATCCATGAAACTGTAAGCGGAACGCCGCCTTCCACCAGGCCGGTGGCAAACCAGATCAGGCCCAGCGCAATGGCCACGCCAATGATCGCGCCCGCCAGGCTGATAAAGGCCGCCTCCAGCACAAATTGCAGCCGGATTTCCGCAGTGCGCGCGCCCAGCGCTTTGCGAATGCCGATCTCGTGCGTCCGCTGGGCCACATTCACGAACATAATGTTCATGATTCCCGTGCCGGCAACAACCAGCGTAAGGATGGCCACGGCCACCAGCACCAGGCTCATGCCCAGGGAAACGCTATGCACGGTCTCCAGCACTGACGAGAGATTTTGCACGCTGTAGCGCGCCAGCTTGCGATGGCGGGCGTGCAACACGCGGTCCATCTGCGCGGTCATCACGGTCACTTCATCTGACGAGGCTGCCTGGGCATAGATCACCTGGAAAAAATCCTCGCCCGTAATGCTCTTGATGAGCGGGAAGGGCACCAGCACGGTCTCATTTTGTATTTCTGACTGGCCAAACGTGGGCACGCCCTCCCTGAAGACCCCCACCACGGTGCAGCGCAGGTGCTCCAGTTGAAGCGGATGGCCGGTGGCCGGTTCGCGGCCAAACACGTTGCGCGCGATATGTTCGGTCACCAGGCAGACTTTTGCCCGGGAAATAAAGTCCTCCGCATCAAAGTACCTCCCTGAGACCATCACCAGATTGCGGATTTTCTGGAACTCTTCCGTCACGCCCACCAACCGCGCGCGCACCATTTTGCCGCGTAGTTTGAAATCGAACGGGATGTCATAGGTCCCGGCGGCAAAGCTCACCATGGAGAGCGATTGCCGGACCGCCGCCAGATCGCCGGGAGAAAGTTCGTCGTCCGGCACGGTGGGTACGCCGTTGCGGTCAAGCGCCGCATATGCCAGATTTGCGCCAATGCCTTCAATCTGTCCCACCACGTAGGCTTTTCCCGTGGAGGCAATCGTTACCACCAGCACGATCGATGCGCTGCCAATCATCACGCCCAGCATGGTCAGGAACGCTTTTACCTTGTCCACGCCAAGCGCGTCCAGTGCCAGCCGAATGCTCTCTGCCCAATGCATCATTGGCTGGTTTGCCCCAGGGGAAGAGCGCGATTGGTAAAAAGAAAATTGCCGGCATTCTCAGCGACGATGTGAAGGTTGGCGCGGCCCACAAGCTGCTCCAGCCGCGCGGTCTCGCTGCCATAAGCCAGCAGATAGCAGCGCTGCGGGGCCTGCCACAACTGGCTGAACCTTGCGTCGTCTATGAATATTTTTGGCGCGCCCGGAGCATACGATCCATACTCAAGATTGTTGGTGCGGCCATTCAGCAGCAAAGCGGTGCGGCCCGTATAAAAAAAGACTGAAGAGAATGCATAGTACGCATCGGCTTCAATCAATTGGCCGGGCGGCGCATGCATCAGGCTTTGCGCCAGCGGATAAGATCCCAGATAGGAATCAAAGCGGACCAGGGCGGTCCGCGCGGCCTGAAAAAAAATCACCATCCCAGCCGCAACCGCAAGCACGGCCTTTCCCATGTGGTTGCGCCAGATGGCAAGAGCCAGCGCGATTCCGGCAAATGCTACTGCCGCCAGCGCCAGCGGCAGCTTGAGATAAGCAAAGGCATTGAGCGTCAGGTCGCCCATGTGCCCCAGTGACAGCGTATAAAGTTCCGGATGCTGGCTGAGCGCCTGGGAAATGTCGCCATTCGCGGGCAGCCTCCACACCATGGCTAGAACAGTTGCCAGCGCGGCAAAAAGCAATGCGGCGACGACCTGCAGCGTCCAAAAGCCCGCGCGCAACCGCTGCGTGCCTGAGGCCAGCGCCGATCCGATCAACAGAGCCAGCGCCGGATAGATCGGCATGGAGTAGTACTCCTGGGTAGTGGAAAAAGTAAAGAACACCATCACCACTCCGGTCCAGCATGCGGCCATCAGCCGCGCCCTGCTGGCGCGTGAACCGGAACCATAAGGCTGCCTCACCGCTGCCGCGAGATACGCGGACCAGGGAAAGAGCCACACCAGATTCAACAGCCAGAACCATATGCGCGGCACCGTGTTGTAGTCGCGCGGGTAGCGCAGGTTCAAAAAGCGCAGAAGATGTTCATTGAAAAAGTAGAACCAGAAGAAGCCGTGATATTCTCCGGGGCCGCTGTGCATGGAAAATGCGAATATCGGAGGATTGCGGAGCGCGGCCAAAATATGCCATGGCGCGGCAATGAGCAAAGCAACCGCCGCCACCACCCAGAGATCAAGTTTTTTCCAGGCTGTCCGGGAAAACTGGCGCGTGATGGCCATATACGCACCGCCTGCCATCATGGGGAAAACAACAG
>DATBCN010000833.1:0-5523 GCA_036270475.1 Candidatus Angelobacter sp.
CTTTTCCGCCATTCAATCGAATGGTTTCCGCAGCCTGAAAGAGGGCCAGCCGGTGACGTTCAACGTCGTCAAAGGTCCCAAGGGGTGGCAAGCAGAAAACGTGCAGGTGCTGTAACTGGAAAGCAAAATTTTAGAAAAGGGCGGCCCCCAGCAGGCCGCCTTTTTTGTTTCCTTGGTTCCGATTTCTAAGAGTGGCCGCTGGCAGCCATATAATCCAGTTGGTGTTGGTTTCTGACTTTGATTTCCATCTTCCGGAAGAGTTGATCGCGCAGGAAGCGCTTGCCAACCGCAGCGGTTCTCGCCTCTTACATCTCTCGCGGTCGAACGGCACGTTTACAGACCGGCAGTTCGCTGATTTTTCCGGCATGCTGCGCCGGGACGATCTGCTGGTGGTGAACAACAGCCGCGTCTTTCCCGCACGCCTTTACGGTCGCCGTGCCGGACTTCACTCCCAGCCCATAAGCCCCAACAATCCTGCCGCTCGCGACTTTCTACAGGGCCGCGTCGAGATCATGCTCACGCGCCAGCTTGGGCCGTTGGAATGGCGGCGTTGGTGCGTCCGGGGAGGAAGATCGGCGTGGGAGAAAAGATCTTTTTCTCGGCGGCGGATTCCGGCGCCGTTTCATCGCTTGCCACTCTCTTTGGGCAGGGGGCTCCGGCTACTGCTGCCCTGGAGCAAAATGCCGAACTGGTTGCTGAGATTACCGCTCGCGGCGAGTTCGGCGAACGCACTTTGCGCTTTGAGCCAGTACCAGATTTTTTCGCCGTGGTGGAAAAACTGGGACACGTGCCGTTGCCGCCGTATATCGCGCGCCAGGACCGGCAGGAAGACCGTGAACGCTACCAGACCATCTATGCCCGGCCTGAAGCCACCGGGAGTGTAGCTGCACCTACGGCGGGCCTGCACTTTACGCCCGATGTGCTGGCAGACCTTCGCGGACGCGGGGCAGAAGTGGCGGAACTGACGCTTCACGTGGGGCTGGGAACGTTCCAGCCGGTGCGCGTGGAAAATGTGGAAGAGCACAAGCTGCACCGCGAAGCCTTTTCGATCTCTGCCGCAAGCGCAGCCCAGATCAATCAGGCGCTCGAGGAAAAGCGGAGGGTAGTAGCGGTGGGAACAACGACAGTTCGGACTCTGGAGTTCGCCGCCAGCCAGAGTGAGTCCCGCCCGAATGGGACTGCGCTCATTCAGCCCGGTCCCGGCGAAGCTGACATCTTTATTTACCCAGGCTTCAAGTTTCGCGTGATAAGCGCGCTGCTGACAAATTTCCATCTGCCTAAATCCACCTTGTTGATGCTGGTCTCGGCGTTCGCCGGGCGGGAAAATGTGCTGAAGGCTTATGAACATGCGGTCAATCAAAAATACCGATTCTTCTCATATGGAGATTGCATGTTTGTGGAGTGAGACAATCATGCGCTTGATTGGCCACTGCAGTACAAAATGCGCGCTGAATCCGTTGATGCCAGATTGACATCTGTTGAGAGTCGGGAAAAAGGAAACCCAGAATGATCATTAAGCTTGAGGGCAAGACCGCAATCGTTACGGGATCAACCGCTGGCATCGGCCATGCAGTCGCACAGGGCCTGGCGAAAACAGGCGCCATCGTAGTTGTGAACGGACGCACTCAAGAGCGGGTGCAACAGGCGATTGCCCAAATTAAGACCGCGATTCCTGGTGCAAAACTGAAAGGCCTTGCCGCCGACCTGGGCACGGACCAGGGCGCAAAAGCCCTAATTACCGCGGTGCCTGACGCGGACATTCTCATCAACAATCTCGGTATCTTTGAGCCCAAGCCGTTCTTTGATATCCCGGATGAAGATTGGGAACGCTTCTTCCGCGTGAATGTATTGAGCGGCGTGCGCCTGGCGCGGCACTACACGCGCGGCATGGTTGAACGCAAATGGGGACGCGTAATGTTTATCTCCAGCGAATCCGGCGTGCAAATTCCGGCGGAGATGGTCCACTATGGAATGACCAAGACAGCGCAGTTGGCTGTTTCACGTGGTCTGGCTGAGACTGTCGCCGGCACCGGCGTTACCGTGAACGCAGTACTGCCCGGCCCTACGCGCTCTGAAGGCGTAGAAAAGTTTGTGGAACAGGTGGGAAAGCAATCGGGCAAGAACTTTGAGCAGATGGAGAAGGACTTCTTCCGCTCCATGCGCCCTTCATCTCTCATCAAGCGGTTTGCGACGAATGAGGAGGTCGCAAACATGGTCGTCTATCTCTCTTCCGAGCAGGCCTCAGCAACCACCGGAGCAGCCGTACGCGTGGACGGCGGCGTTGTGCGCTCGATTGTTTGAAACGTATTCCGGGTTGTCATCACTCCTTCTATAGAAGTCCCGCATGCTCTCCAGAAAGAGGGACCATGGTTTGCAATTTCTTGTGGACTTTCAACGCAGCGCAATGCAATGATTCACGGCTCGGCGAGCGCGTTGACGCTGAAATAAGAGCGGCGATGCCGATGAGATTTAGAAGAGAGGACGTCCCATGCCCAATGAAACCGATCCGCCAGTGAAAATCTCAGACGCTGCAGCCGCCATCAAGTCCTATTTCAACCCCGTTGTAACGATTGCGTTTGGCAATGCTGCTGGCCATTGTTTTGCTGATTGGCGCCACCACGCTGGGGCTGGACAAGGGCCTGGTTCTGACCAAGATGGGCCAGGTGGAGTTTGCGCGCGGCCTGATCACCTATCTGTTTGCCGTGGTCACGATTGGAACGGCCGTGGTGCTGGTGGTTTCCGCGCTTACGTCAGATGAATCACCGGCGAATGAGAGGCGCTTTGAGCGCGGCAAGGAGATTCTTTCACTGCTGTTGGGCGTCTTTGGGACGATTGTGGGATTTTACTTTGGCTCTGAAGTAGCAGCCAAGGCGCAACCGGGAGAGACAATCGTAAACGTTGCGCCGCTGCGGCTGAGCACCGGGTCCGCGGCTTCCGGCGCGGAATTTACGCTGACCACGTACATCTCCGGCGGAAAAACACCCTATAAATACGGAGTTGGTTTCGACAAAGACCAAATCAAGGCCGACACTCCGGTAGACCCAACAGGATGGATCACCAAGACGCTGACCGCGCCAAAAGTCACCGCTGACCGGGCCGCCCTGGTGCGCGTGGTGGTGGAAGATGCTGACGGACACTCGACGGAAGCAGCGTTGCCGCTGGCGGTAAAATCCGGTCCGTAAGAGAAATCCGCGTCTTTTGCGAAGATGCCTGTCTACTGTTCGAACTCTGAGATCGCTGCGCCCAGCGGCATGGCGAGCGAACGTGAGCGCTCTTCAGATTCGGCTGCCTTGCTGGCTAGCCAGGAGTGCAGACGGCGAAGATGTTGCTCTGAAACATCCTGAAAACGAACGCCGCAATGCCCCTGACTGTCGCTCCAGATGACATGGCAGATGGCGCGAAACGGCTGGCCGCTCTCCGGCAGATAAAAATGCAATAAAATCGTTTCGCCGATTGGCAAAGTCACGCGCGAAAGAATTCCCGCTCCGGTGTTGCTAATGTTCCTGAGGACCGTAGCCGGCAATTTTTTCTCTTTGCCGTGGTTCAAGAGCGCTGCCAGCACAGAGATGTTGGTGGTGTAACGAAAGGGCCTTGGGTTGAGGCCGCTAAGGCCGGTGGCGTGAGCGTTTTTTGAGGGGAGGGGCATACCATTTGGATTATCGGCAGTACCTTGGTGGATTTAAGGATTTTTGTATGCTTGCCGCCTGATGCCGCGCCCTGACCGGCCGGGTTTGTGAATCGCGGTGAATGCGCCAACCATCCAACACCGTAGACTTGAAATGGCAGCGGCGGTTTTCTTGAAGGACTCATAACAGGGTGCGAACCAGGCTCTTTATCTTTATCTTTGTCAGCATTGTTCAACTAATTCTTTTTCTGGCGCATTGGTTCGTATACGCCACGGTCGCCCATTTCTGGGGTGGAATAGCTACTTCATGGTCGGTTAAAGTGGTGTTTGGCCTTCTGTCCGTGAGCTTTGTGGCTGCATCACTGCGAGGCTGGTATTCCTATCGTCCGCTGGTGCGGGCCTTTTATGCAGCATCTGCCGTCTGGCTGGGATTTGCCAGCTATTTCATGTTTGCCTCGGTCGCCTGCTGGATCGTTTACGCTTTGAGTCGCGCCGCCGGTCTGAGTTGGCAACCGGCATGGATTGCGGATATGGCGTTTGGCATTGCTGTCACAACCGGCTTTTATGGATTATTCACTGCTGCGCGGCCGCGCGTGACGCGGATTGACGTGACGCTGCCCAATCTGCCTCCGCAATGGCGTGGACGTACGGCAGCTTTGGTGAGCGACCTGCATCTGGGCCATGTGCGGAACATTGGGTTTGTGCGCCGCGTTGTGGACAAAATCGTCACGCTGCAGCCGGATGTCACATTCGTGGCCGGCGACCTCTATGACGGTGTGGCCGCTGATTTTGAAAAGCTGGCAGAGCCATGGAAGCGGCTGACATCACTTGGTCAGCCAAAAGAGGATTTGCCTGAAAAGGCGGCGCATCTGGGCGTTTATTACATCGCCGGCAATCATGAGGAGTTTTACCGCAACGCGGAATATCTGCCGCCGCTGCTGCGGGCTGGAATACGAGTACTGGAGAACGAGAAAGTAGAAGTCGACGGATTGCAGCTTATTGGCGTGCATTACAAAGACGCCGCCAATCCTGAGCAATACCGCTCGATTCTGCGCAGCCTGCATCTGGATCGCCAGCGTGCCAGCGTTTTGCTGCTGCATGCGCCGGTGCAACTGCCGTTGAGTGAAGACGAAGGCATTTCCCTGCAACTCTCCGGGCATACGCACGGCGGACAGTTCTTCCCCTGGACGTTGATCGCAAAACGCGTCTGGGGGAAGCTCAATCACGGCCTGCAACTGGCCGGCAATCTCCAGATTTATACAACGTACGGAACCGGGACCTGGGGACCGCCGCTAAGAGTGGCCACCTATCCGGAAATCGTGCTGATCACATTTAAGTGAAGGCGGTTCGGGTGATGCAGGACTCGGAAAGCATGCTCCAGTGCTCTATACTGATTCAGCATGCCTGCCTTCAAACGCATCCTTCTTAAACTCTCCGGCGAGGCGCTGGCCGGGGACAAGGGTTTTGGGGTCGAGACCCAACGCATCCATTCCATCGCGGCAGAGATCAAGGAAGTCCACGATCTTGGGGTGGAGATCGCGCTGGTGGTTGGCGGCGGAAACTTTTTCCGCGGCGTGGCCGAACAAGCGCGGGATATGGACCGCGTCTCCGCCGACCATATGGGCATGCTGGCCACGGTGATTAACTCGCTGGCCCTGCAGGACGCGCTGGAAAAACAAAACGTCCATACGCGCGTGATGTCGGCGCTGGAGATGAACCAGATTGCCGAGCCATTTATTCGCAGGCGCGCGCTGCGCCACATGGAAAAAGGCCGCGTGGTGATCTTTGCCGGAGGCACCGGCAATCCGTATTTTTCCACTGACACCGCCGCGTCACTGCGCGCCATGGAGATCAAGGCGGACGTGATCATGAAAGCCACCAAGGTTGATGGCATTTAT
>DATBCN010000834.1:0-6952 GCA_036270475.1 Candidatus Angelobacter sp.
GCTGGTAGGGCCGTTTTCCACGTGGCTGTTCCTGGTCACGGCGATGATCGCGCTCTCCTGGTCACTACATGATCAGGGACGGCGCTGCCGTCTTTGCTTAAGGCGGTTGAGCAATGAGGCGTCCGTGGGGACGCCCAGTTACCTGCTGCTGGATTGGTGGGGAACAGAGTTGGTCTGCTCTGACGGCCATGGCATGCTCCATGTGCCCGAGATGAAATCCAGTTGGCAGGAGTTTGACCAGTGGGTCTCACTCGACGAATCCTGGAAGCCGCTCTTTGAGCATGAAGAGCCCGTACATACTCCCTAAACCCGGCGGTCGATTTTTAGTCTAGAAGTTGGCGGTCTAAAAGCTGACGCCGTTTCCGGGACCATCGTCGTCACTGGTCATCCCCGCAAACGGATCGTCGTCATCACTTGACGCGCCGCCGGGGTTCTTTTTGGCTGCAGCCTGGCCGCCAATGGATTTCTTTTCTTCCTGTTCTTTTTTGTGCTGCTCGCGCATCTGCTTGAGCTGGTCTTTTTGCGCCGGTGTTAAGACCGCGAACATCTGCTGGTGCGCTTGCTTGCGCAACGCCAGCATCTTTTCTTTTTTCTGGTCCTCGGTAAGGGAGCTGTCCTGCCGGACGGCCATTCCCTGCTTCCGCATGTCTTTGCTGATCTGCTGGAATTGTTCCTTCTGCGCGTCAGTGAGATTCAGTTTTTGGGCCAGCATGGCCATATGCTGCCGATGGGCCTGCATTCCAGCGCTGCGGCCCCGGCGTTGCCCATCTGCCTGGCTACCGCTTTGTGGCTGGTCTGTTTTGTCGCCGGCTGATTGCTGCGCCTGGCTGGCCATCGGCAACAGCAATGCCGCTGTAAGTGCTGAAAATAGAATGCAATAAAAGAATCGTGGCATGGACTTCCCCCTCCGGCGGATAATAACCCGCAGAGGAAGGAGAAGTTCCTTTCCATGTCCCGAAGGTAACTTTTGTCTTATTTTCGGGTTGCTATTTTTGTTGAAAGCGGAGACATGATGATGAAGAGATTTTATGCAGTCGCAGCACTCACCCTGACGGGGTTTGCCCTGGCAGGACTCAGCTTGAAGGGCACGGTGGTTTTCAGCCAGGACCATGATCACGGCCAATCGCAGCAGACTCCGGGCGGTCAGGGAGAATTAAACGCCACCACTGAAGCCATGAGCCATGGGCATAACCATGAAGACCATAAGCACATGGGCGCACACATGCACATGAGCGAACTGCGAAAAGCGCAGCCGGGTGACGCAGCCAAAGCGCAGCAGGTAGTGGAGCAGGCGCGGCCGGCCCTGGAAAGATATCGCGACTACAAGGTTGCGCTGGATGATGGCTTCAAGATCTTCCTGCCCAATGTTCCGCAGAAGATGTATCACTTCACCAACTATCAATACGCTATTGGAGAGGCATTCCGCTTTGATCCCACTAAACCTACTTCTCTTCTCTATGAAAAACACGGTGACGACTACAAGCTGATCGGCGCCATGTACACAGCGCCAGTGCGTTTTAGCGAACAACAGTTGAATGAACGGATTCCCCTGAGCATGACGCAATGGCATCAACATGTGAACATGTGCAAGCCTCCCATAGGCCGTGAGGTTGAGGCCCTGAGCAAGAGCCCAAAGTTCGGACTGAATGGCTCCATTACCACCGAGGAAGCCTGTGAATCCGCCGGCGGCACATTTATGCCCCATGTCTTCGGCTGGATGGTGCATATGTATCCGTGGGAGAAAACGCCGGATGATATCTGGTCAGTAGAGCGCCAGCTCAAGGACAAACCTGGCGCAGATCACCATGATTCAGAACACCATGACCACGGCGACATGGCGGGCATGGAGCATAAGCACTGAGTGCATTTGGTAAATGAGTAATTTGGTAATTGAGTAAATTAGGATTTTGCGAGTGGGTACAGCTCGGATTAAGGCAAATTCTTTTTAAGCGCTGGGAAACTAGGTTTTTGATTTTTGTGCCGTGCAGTTTTTCGATATGCGGCACTTCGGGATTTTCATTTACCCATTCACCAAATTACCAATTACTCAATCCTGATCTTGATTTCCCGCCCCGACTCTTCCTTCGTCGCCGGGTGCCGTAACGCGGCCACACGGAACTCTGCTCCTGGTTCGATTACCCGCGGCTCCAGCTTGTAGCTCTCATCATTCACCGTGCCCACGATCAGGCGGACTTTCATTCCGAAATATTCGGGAAATTCAGCGTTGGCACGAGCGCCGCAGCAGACGTATAGAGACAGGAGGTCACAAAACTGTAAAACGTCAGCCAGCCGTTCCAGTTCTTCCACACTGCGGTCTTGTTTGCCCGCAAGCTGTTTCTGCCTAACAGCTTCATGCTCCAGGAAGAGGGTTGTTCTCTGCCGGTCACCGGCGGGGACCTGGGTTGCTTTGCTCTCGCCAATGCGAACAAAGTGGCGGCTTACGACATATCCGCCGGCGGGGCCCGCGGATTCAGCCACATCAATCGATTTTTTCCACGCCTCCACAAACTCACTTGCCACGCAATCGACGAACGACCTGGGACTGCCCTGTCCCGCAGAACGGCTCCGCATGATCGCCTGTGCGTCGGGTGCGCCCCAGCCGGCATCGTGCAGCGCGATGGCGCGTATGAACGCAGCGTCCGGTTTCGGCAAGTGTGTGCCGGTCAACTTCGCGGCGAATTCTCCAGCCAGCGCCGCGTGGGATGGCTGCGTAATCATCCAGCAGGATTCATGGGGCTGCCTTTGAGTGTGTTCGATCACCTTCCACGCGGGCATGTATTCATTACCGACGGGTGGTGCAGGTTGCAGCGGACGCAGAATCATCAGCTAGGCCGCCGTTTAGCGATGCGCCGCGGGACCGCCATGGCCCTTGCCGGACCGCTGCTGGAAGGCGGCTTTTTCATTCCGTCCAACAATTCTTTAAGCGCGGCGGCGTTGTTGCGCTCAGGGTCTTTGGACGCGTAGATCAGCGTCACGCGGTCGTGTTCGGCCAAAAGTCCGTAAAGCGTCTGCAGATCGGCGGAAGCTTCCGGCGTACACAGCTCCTTGAAGTAGCGCTTCTTAAAGATGGCCCAGTTGGCGCTGGAGTGGAACCATTTGCGCAGCCCCTCTGACGGGGCCAGGTTTTTGAGCCATTGGTCAATGCGGGCGCCTTCTTTTTTAACGCCGCGCGGCCACAACCGGTCAACCAGCACACGCTGGCCGTCAGAGAGAGAGGGTTTATCATAGGCGCGCTTGATCTCAACCGGCATGATTTAGCGGCAGTATCGGTTTCCAAGGGTTTTCAAAACGCTACGCTACAGACATAATAGTCACTTGAGGCGAATAGCGTCCATTTTTCTGATGATGACCGTGGCCGGGCTGCTGTCCGGTTGCGGAAAAGATCCAGCTCAGATGACCGATACCGAACTGGGGCTGAATGTGCAACAGGCCCACGGGCGAAAGGTCTACAACATTTACTGCCTCAACTGCCATCCCGCATATTCCTCCAGCGGGAACAAGGGGCCGGGCCTGAAAAAACTTTTCCAGAAGCAATATCTGCCCAGCGGACTTACCGCCACCGATGATCACGTAATACAGAGTATCTTTCGCGGGCGAGGCATGATGCCGAGGTTCGTTGACCAGCTCGACCAGCAGGAGATGCAGGACCTGGTAGCGTACTTGCACACACTCTGAGGGTTCAAAAACGTTATTTTACTTTTGTGCCAAAAAATATAATAACGTTTTTGTATTTAAAGTTGGGCTGAATAAGCAATCAAGCGCTAATGGCCGCCGCCCCTTCTCGCAGCCGCCGCACGGGCGGGCAACGGCAGGGATCAATAATTGTGCTGGCCGGCAGCGTCCGGCAGAGAGGATTGCTGACGGTGCTCAGCCCCGGCCAGATCTTCCTCAAATTTAGCACCCTGCTCATACCAGAGACTGATATTTCTCCAGGCCACGGCGCAGCTGGCAAAAAAGATTACTGGCAAAAAGATGAACGGCGTCCACAGGCCAACTCCAATAAAGACCAGGAGGGCATAGATACTGCCGAGCATGACGCTAAGCAGCAAACGGACCGCAAGCATCGGCCACGGCGCAGGGCCTCGCCGCGCATGATCGGGAAACGCGTGTCCATCAATGAATGCGCAGGTAAGATCAGCGGCAATCAGAATCATGAAGACGCTGGCGCCAACAAATGCCAGTGCCCGTAAAAGGCCCGAATGAGAAAGCCCTGCTCCGGCGAATAAAACGGACGCGGCCATTGGCGTCCAGCGTCCCAAAGGGGCATGCAAAGACGATAGCCAGTAAACGAAACTGCGGAGGTTTTCAACCACAGATTGTTGAGTTTAAGGCTTATTTTTGCCGATGGAAACGTTACGACAGTGCGTCAGCCTGCGGAAGCGCCACCCAGCATCGTACAATATAGTTTCGCATCCAATATTCAGATGGCCAGCTACCCAGAACTCGTCCAGATTGACCTTGCGCCCCGGCGTCCGCAGCCCAAGCCCGCCTGGATGAAGGCCCGCGCCCCCATGGGCGACAATTACCACGAACTCAAGAAGCTGGCGCGATCGCTGGACCTGCACACGGTTTGCGAGTCAGCGCAGTGCCCCAATATTGGCGAATGCTGGAACCACAAGACCGCGACATTCATGCTGCTGGGCAACTTATGCACCCGGCGTTGCGGTTTCTGCGCCGTTCCCAAAGGTAAACCTGGGCCACTGGACCTGGACGAGCCGCGCCGCGTTGCGGAAGCCGTGGCCACGCTGGGGCTGAAACATGCCGTGGTAACCAGTGTGAATCGCGATGACGACAATATGGGCGGCGCAAAAATTTTTGCCGAGACCATCCGCGAGGTCCGCCGCCAGGCGCCCGGCTGCCAGATAGAAGTGCTGGTCCCGGATTTCCAGGGCCGTGAAGACTGTCTTAAGGTTGTGATTGACGCCAAGCCGGAAGTTCTGAACCACAACACGGAAACGGTCCCGCGACTCTATCGCGCAGTGCGCTCCGGCGCGCGTTATGAACGCACGCTCGATTTGCTCAGCAACGTAAAACGTTTTGCTCCGGGAATGGTTTCAAAGACCGGCGTCATGGTTGGCATTGGCGAAACCACGGATGAGTTGCTTGCGGTCTTTGGCGATCTGGCAGCTCGCAAAGTGGATATTCTCACCGTCGGCCAATACCTGCGTCCCTCTAAAGATCACCTGCCCATGACCCGCTATTACACGCCGGAAGAATTTTCCTTCCTGAAGACTGAGGCGCTCAAGATGGGCTTTCGCCACGTGGAGTCAGGCCCGCTGGTTCGCTCTTCGTATCACGCGCATGAGCAGGCAGAGAGCATGGGGTTAATTTAATCCTAACCGCTATTCTTCGGCTTTCGCGGCTCGCATTCCGCGAGCACTTGGTTGATTGCTGCGAGAACCGCCTCGGGTTTCTCGGCCGGAATATTATGCCCGGAACCCGGAACGAGCTGGTCATGTCCGCGCGTGGATAGCGCAGCATAGGCGTCGTGCGCGCGGCTGGCTTCCCGGTAAAACAGTGGCCCCTGCTCACGCGCGTCGGCGGGAGCATCTGGAGGCAGATCCCGGCGGCCAGCGGTCAGTACGACCAGCGGCATATCATCGTAGCGGCGCTGCGGATTGATCGCTTCGCGTTGGCTCGCAGGAAAATTGTCCAGCTGCGAAGCCTCGGTTAGCATCCTAGCGGGGTTGGCGTTGAGCCGGGAAAGGGACGCTTCAAGACTTGAAAAAGCGGCGGGCATGTGAGGTGCGGCTGTGCAGTTGTCGAACTCCGGCGTGCCGCGTTTCAGCTCACCGCTGCGGAGCCCGGCAGCGCAGCGCCGCAGCGAATCCGCCTGCGCAGACCACGACCCGTCCACGAACAACGCGAATTTCGGCGCGACACGTTTCATAACGGCGTCTTGTTCAAGCAGGGCGGGATCCACCAGCACCATTCCGACAACGCTGTTTGGGTGCTGGTCGGCGAAGCGTAGCGCGACAAAGGCGCCGGCAGAGTGCCCGACCATCAGGTAGGGGCCGGGGACGTCCGCCTCTTTTAATGTTTGCGCGAGATCTTCGGTAAGGTGAACCGCGTCCTGCGGCTCGGAGCTGGGACCGCTGAACCCGAATCCTGCGGGGTCCCAGGCGCAGACGCGGGTAATGCGTGCAAGAGGAGGTTGAACCCAGCGCCACACAACCGACCAGCTTCCCAACCCGGCCGTCAGGATGACGGTTGGCGAGCCATTCCCGAGACAGATGAGATTAATCGTGCGCTCTTTACCCACACGAACCAGGCGCTGGGGCGTCAGGTAAGGACCGATTTCCGCGGGAAATTCGGCCTGAGGCGAAGCTGCGGCCAGCGCGACAACCGTCGCGGTCCAAACCGCAGCGAGGAAAATCAAATTCGCGCTCTCAAGCAGGAATCCACGTTTTGCGCGGCTCAGCATGCGGGCAGTATACGCCGGCGATGATTTCTCCGGCGTGGGTAGTGAAACTGACCCATCACCACACGTGACAAGCATTGGCCCGCACCATCGGCTGGCCAGCTTTGCATCCCCAGGCTTTCTGGAACTCAGGCATGTTCTGCACAACACCATTTGCGCGGTAATTGCCGGGTGAGTGCTCGTTATTTTGCGCTAGCAGGCGAGCCATCTGATCGGTTTGGTTCTGGCACCAGATCTGTCCCCAGCCCAGGAAAAAACGTTGTTCCGGCGTGAAGCCGTCAATCTTTTCTTGCTGCTTACCGGAATCGGCCAGCGATTTCATCAGGGCCATGTGGGCAATGCGAAGTCCGCCATTGTCCGCGGTGTTTTCACCCAGGGTCAGCTTGCCCAGTACATGCAGATCGCCGATGGCGACAAACTGGTCATACTCATCCACGATGCACTGTGTGCGCTCTTTGAATGCCTTCTCGTCCTCGGGAGTCCACCAATTCTTGAGATTACCTTCCGGATCAAAAAGCGCTCCCTGATCGT
>DATBCN010000835.1:0-2111 GCA_036270475.1 Candidatus Angelobacter sp.
GCGTCCAATATTGCCAGACCGGCGTTTGTTCCAATGAAAGCGCGGGCCCCGGCGCGGTCAAACACCATCGAGTTCGGAACGCCGGGCAGGTTGATCGCGGTCCCCACGGATGGCGGAGTTTTGCTGATGTCAATCGGGATGAGAGTGCTTGACGTTCCAGCAGGCGGGGTGAATGAACTGGCTGCATACACCGTGGTGGTGATCGGACTGTTTCCGGCCACGGTAATGCCGAACAGGTTGCTGTAAATGGGTGTGTTGATTCCATTACCGCAGGTGGGCGGCGCGCAAACAGCCTGCAGGCCCGCGCCGCCGGGAGACTGCGCTGTCAGTGTCGTTCCGGAAACCGTGGCAACGGTGCTGTTGTTGCTGAGAATTTTTACCGGCGCATTCGGCGTGACCGTTCCCAGTTCATCCACCATGTCGGCCTGGATGGTTTTGGTGTCAGCCGCGTTCATGGTGACGGCTTCCGTAGGCATTCCGGCGGGGTCTCCGTTGATGTGCAGGACGATCAGCACGGGCATGCAGCTCTTGAAAAATACGGCTGGCGACGTGGTTGAGCCAACGCTGGCAACAATTCCAGTAAGACCTGGAACGCGTGCTGTCGCTAATCCGTTGGCGTCCAGTGAAGCCACGGTACCGTCGGAGGGGGCCCAGGAAAAGTTGCCGACCTGGCTGGTAATTTCGGTGGCGTTGTGGAAGGCATGGGCCTTGAACTGATGTGTCTGCGCAATGGAGAAGCATCCGCCTACTGGTTCAACCGTCACCGATGTCACGGACGGATGCACGGACACGCTCACCGGTCCACTGGAGACGCCGGCGGCAGTGGCGGTGATGGTTGCTGTTCCTGCCACTGGATTGCCCAGCGGATCAGTGTCATTGCATACAACAAAGAGCGAGTCCAACGCGCCGCCGCAAACCAGGCCAGCCGGAGATATGGTGGCAATATTGGTGTTGGAGGAGTTGAAAGTAAATGTTGTGCTGACGGCATTGCCCGTAGCGTTCACCGCCGATGCGCTGATAGAAACTACTTGGCCGGCTACCAGCGAGATTGTGGCCGGGCTGACAGTGACGGACGCCACCGTATTGTTTCTGGAAGAACTGCCGCCGCAGCCGGCGACGATCGACAAAAACAAAACACCCAGGGCCATGGATGCCGCTGTTCCCGCAAAAGGCCGGCGGCCCGGTCTTTTTCCCCGCGTCTTGGAAAGCAATTGAATGCGCATAAGTATAGAAGAGTGTTCAGTGTAGATTCTTGCGGGGATTTCTTCAACACTTGGGCGTTGGCGGGCAAATCGCTGTGCTTGCGCCCTATTCCCTCCTGGCGGAAGAGCAAAAAAGGAGGGTTGGTTACAACGTGGCGCAGGCCCATTAGTTATGGGGCTGGTTCTGCGCGGTGTTCTGCCTCCTCAAAGAAATGGGGCCATATTGACGGCTTTGGTCTCAGTTGCTATATTAAGAAGGTTCCGCGAGTACAATTTTAGTTGTCTGTAGTGGCTGTATGCAGTTTTGCCCAAGGATCTTTGTCCGCTAGCAGGGCATGCCTCGCTGAAATGGTCCGCGCTACCTTCCCCACGGAAGGGTATGCGGACCAGGAGAACGAAACGGAGCGCCCCCGTCAGGCTCGGTGCCACCGTCGTTTCTCAACCACGGATAGGGTAATTCAATATTCTCCGCTGACTTAGGCGGATTCATGGCTGCATGGGCGTAGCAGCCAGTCTCGCAACGCGGGATTCAAGCAGGCTGGCGAGCGCGTGTGCGCGCCGCAATATGCCTGACAAGCGACAAAGACTTGACGAGCGGATGAAACGCGAAAGAGCGCTCTACCGCGACGCAGCACGAGGGCAGTGCAGCTTGAGCTGCAGAGCCATAAGAAAAAAGGGTGAGCTAGGGGCGCGCGCCGGGTTAGCGCGAGCAAAGCGCGAGAGGCGAAGCAGCTTGAGCTGCGGAGCCCTAGGAGAAATGATGCCGACATTCAATCAGTTGGTTCGCAAAGGCAGAACGGCGCCGAATTACAAGACGGCCAGTCCGGCCCTGCAATCTTCGCCGCAGCGCCGCGGTGTTTGTACCCGCGTTTATACGCAAACGCCCAAAAAGCCGAATTCAGCGCTGCG
>DATBCN010000836.1:0-3152 GCA_036270475.1 Candidatus Angelobacter sp.
GTCTTTGACGAGGCCATCATGTACGGCAGTCCGCCACCATGTTTCAAAATCCGTGGTTGGGTGCTGCGATTTCCAGTAGGTCTGCACCAGATCATAAGAAGACGTGCCCAACTGATCGGTAAACGCAGCCAGTATTTCATGTGCGCTCTTGCCGTCATACAGCGGCATAATCATGGGCTGAATGATGGTTGCAGTGCCGTCATAGGAGCGGGCGTCACTCCAGGCTTCAAGATAGTGCGCCTCAGGAACATGCCAATGCATGTGGTCCGTGGTTTCATTCTTGTAATTTGAGAGCTGAATACGCAACGCGACCTTGTCCAGCGCTTTTACAAACTCCAGATCAACCGGGGCGTTATACGCCGGATTGCCGCCGATGATTATCAGCGTTTCAACTTTGCCGGCATTCATATCGGCAATCAGTTCGCGGATGGATTGGCCGTGCTCAACCGCGTCCATCTCAACCGGGTCGATATAGCTGACGGTCTGGCCGATATTTCCCAGCGCTCCGTTCATGGCATGGGCCAGAGCATGGACCGCGGGCGACTGGAATTCACCCGGAACCACCAGGCATCTGCCTTTGTGCTCCATCAGGTCGGCGGCCACGGCGTCAACCCACTTCTGCTGGTCTGCGCTGAGATGGCCCGGAGTTGCGGCAACGCCGACTTTTCCGGCCAGGGCACGCGCAACACTTTCAACTTCAGAGGGGCGCAGCACCAGACGATGGTCGGCCTTTGCACCAGTGGTGGAAGGCGCGCTCTCCGCCACATAAAGGCGGTTCATCTGGTCGCCGTTTTCCAGTTTGCGGCCCCGCATAAAGTCGCGGGCATAACGGACAAAGCCGGGGAACCACGCGCCGGAAAGAAAGTCAGCATCCAGCGACAGCACCACGGCAGCGTTTTCAAATTTGTAAATAGGATCGTAGTACCCGCCGAACGCCATCCTGGAACCGGCGCGCATATTGTCACGGTTGACCGGGTCCCAGCGATGCCATTTTGATTGCGGGAATGATTGCCGTACTGCTTTCATCTGCCAGCCAAATGCCGGCGAACTCACGGCGCCAGTCAGGAAGCGAAGCCCGGCGCCCTGCAACGCCTTGCGCGCGCGAACTTCAGCGTTCAACGCCATGGCAAAATCGCCCCAGGGACGAAGCTCGCCCATGTGGGTCAGCGTAGTGGAACGGTCAGGATCGTACAGATTCAGGATTGAGGCCTGGGCAAACAAGTCCGTGGCGCCCATGCTGGCAGAATGGAGCGGATTGCCTTCAATCTTTGTCGGACGAAATTCATGCGTCTCTACCAGCAAAGGCAGGGCGTGCCCATGAAACGGCATGGCTGTGGCATAAAAAATCGGCTTGCCGGGAACGAGTTGTTCCGGCTGGCGGACATACGGCAGGATCTGCTCCAGCGGCTGGCGCGTGCATCCGGCAAGGCCCGCAAGCGCCATGGAAGCGCCGGCCAGCTTAAGGAAGCCACGGCGTGAAACAGGGTCAACCCATTCTGAGGCCTGGCGCGGAAATTCACGCTCCAGCAGTTCGCCAAACGCCTTCTGGTCAGAAAGTTCTTCCAGCGTACGCCAGTACTTTGGCCCTTTGGCTTCCGCGAGCTTTTTACGCACAGCCTCCAGCTCCAGGCTGGCCGGCTTGATCTGCTCCACGGAAATCAGATTGGGACTTGTATCGCTTTTGTTAGACATTCGTTTCCATTTGTTTCCCGCCTATCGATGGCAGGTGGAGCAACTGGTTATGTCCTGCGACGTGCGCAGGTGATATTTTTGCCGTAATGCCCTGCCCAACTCAAACTGGCTGGTATAGGACTTGCCCTCGACCTCAACCGCATGGTCCGCGCTCGGCTGCTGATACTGCATGTTGAAAACCTGCTCTTTGGGGCGGAGGAACTTTTCCGGTTGCCGGTGGCAGTTCAGGCACCACTCCATCTGCAGAGTGTTTTCCTCATACATCAGCGGCATTGCGTCCACCTGGCCATGGCAGCTAAAACAGCCAACACCCTTGTTCACGTGGATGCTGTGATTGAAATAAACAAAATCCGGCAGGTCGTGGACGCGCGTCCATTGCAATGACTGGCCGCTGGAAAAGCTGTAACGGACCGGGGCAAGCATGGGAGCGTTGGTCCAGATCTGCGCGTGGCAGTTCATGCAGGTCTTGGTGGGCGGAATCCCGGCAAAACTTGAGTCCTCTACCGAAGTGTGGCAGTAGCGGCAATCCAGTCCCAGGCCGGCGGCGTGATGCTGATGACTGAAGGGGACGGGTTGTTCCGGCGCAATATGCTGCGCGGTGACATACGGCGAACGCTGAAATTCCATGAGCGCCGCACCGACTGCCGACAGCAGAAGCACTACGCCAAAAATGCTGGCGCGAGCCAGAGTATTTGCACTGCGGTGAAAGATCTGTGCCATTGAATAAGTTCTTCCTGTGAAAACCGTCGCGCTGCTTCACTGCGACGCGATCCGGCAGTTCCCCAGGAATCCGTTCGCGACCGAAGCCGCTCACGAAAACGGATGATTATAAACAAAGAGTGACGTGTTGAGCTACTCTCCACGCAAAAAGAAAAATAAAATACATACTGTGATTGGAAAAATCCAAGTTTCGTGAACATCTTGCGCGATGATTTCGCTTGCGAGAAGCCATGCGGCAACATTCATTGACTAGCGACGAGCACAAGTTGCTTTTTAGATCTTTGCAATTCTGAGAACCAGTCATGCGGGCTTTTTGGGGCCTGTCTGTCCATGCATCTCTTTCAGCCTCTAGGTCAGGCAGAGCATTCAAATCTTTCTTTCTGCCAGCGGCTTTTTTCGAACGGACCAGACAGATGACCAAGCAGGTCTTATGTCTCCCAGGTCAGTCTGCAAAATAAAATTCCCGCCATTGGACAGCGTTTGCACGTCAAAAAGAAAAAGGCAATCCTTCAGGAGCGTCACGCTGCCGGGGATGGTAGGGCCGGAGCGCAGACACCAGCCGCTCCATATTTTCCGGCGTGCGTTCGTAACAGATGTCGAGATCTCGCGTCAAATATGCTGAGCCGTGAAGAGTAGAGGCGACTACCACAAATTCTAACCTGTTCTGCCGTGCCTTCACTTTTGAGTCGCGCCTAAATTCGACGAATTTAGAGACAAAGGCAGGCACCATTAACCCACCA
>DATBCN010000837.1:0-4524 GCA_036270475.1 Candidatus Angelobacter sp.
CAGATGCTCGATCTGGTCCAGCGTATAGGCGGAGTTGGCGTCACAGCTCAGAACGATCTCCGGCCACCGCGCGCGTATCTTGGCGAACACTTCAATGTCCCACCCGGGCTTGCATTTGACCTTGATACGGCGATAGCCGGCGGCCAGCTCACTCTCAATTTTTTCCAGAAGCTGTTCGTGGGAATTCTGAATGCCGATGGAGACGCCGCAAGGGATTTCTTTTTGTGTTCCGCCCAGCAGCTTCCACAGAGGAACCTGTTTCGTCTGTGCTTCCGCGTCCCACAGCGCATTTTCCACGGCGCCCTTGGCCATGCGATGCCCGCGAATCTGGCCGAACAACGCCGCCGCGTCATCACCACTCTCAAATTTTTTTCCCAGCAGGGCTGGAGCCAGATAGCCTTCCGTGGCATACCACGCGGTGTCAATGGACTCTTCACTGTAATGAGGGTGTTCGCCGGCCACGCATTCACCCCAGCCTTCCGGGCCGTCCGTATGAATGGTCAATAGCAGGATGCGTCGTTCCGTCGTGCGGCCAAAGCTGGTCTCAAAGAAATGGACCAGCGGCATGCGAATTTCGCGCAATGTAATAGCTTCAACTTTCAATGCGACTCCCCTCATAGCAGCCGCCATAAAATCATGGCTGCTTACTTCAATGTGATTTGGCAAACTCGGCAATCTTGCTGAGCATCAAGTCCAGTTCGCCACGGTCAAACAAGCGTCCGTTCAAGACCACCGCCGATATCCTGCGTGTGTTGCGGATGTCATCCAGCGGATTAGCGTCCAGCAGGACCAGGTCGGCAACCTTGTCCGCGGCCACGGTCCCATGATCGGCTTCTTCTCCCATGAAGATTGCCGGGTTCAAGGTTGCGGTGCGCAATGCTTCCGCGGGTGTGAATCCTGCTTCCACAAAGTATTCCAGTTCGGTATGCAGGCTTGGCCCAGGCAGGACGGCGACGGCCGCCGCCGTGTCAGTTCCAGCCATAAACTGCACGCCTGCCTTGCGCATGGCCGCGACCACATCCAGCTCTTTCCGCACAAATTGCCTTCGCGCGGCAACAGGATCGGTGTCCAACTCGGCGATGATGCTTTTAGTAAAGCTCGGCCAGCTCTTCTTCTGCCATGAAGCTGGCGCGTATTTAAGCTGCGGATCGTGGCTGTAGTCGATTACATCCACCAGCCATTGGCCGCGCTCCCATACCAGAGTGGGCACCTGCCATGTGTGGTTGCGGGCAAATTGCGCGATGAGGACTTTACACCTGGCTTCGTCGTAAGAGTCGAGAAACTGTTTTGGGGTCTTTGGCCCTTTCAGGAAATCGTCTTCACGCGTTGAGCATCCTTCAAACACTCCGGTCAGGTGCTCAATGCTTTTCTGGCCAGCGCCGGAAGCCTCAGACGCGCGGATCACGTCCGGAACATGGCCGGCAAGAACAAGGTGCTGCTTCCTGCATTCGTCCACCACGGCGAAATATTCATCGCGCAGGATGAACGATTGAACTTTAATGAAGTCCACGCCCTTGGCCTTCAAGTCGTCCACTGTTTTGCGTGCCTGCTCTGGTGAAGTCAGCAGGACTGAACTGGGAAAACGCGGTTTGGGGCCATCCAGCATGGGCCCGGCAATCACCATGCGCGGGCCAATCAATGTGCCGGCTGCAATCTCCTTGCGCCATGCCAGTAGCGTGTCCAGGTCGCCGCCCATGTCACGCACACCGGTCACGCCGTTGGCAACGAACAGCGGCAATGAAACTTCCCTGCCGCCGGGAATCCAATCACCAAACATCAGGTGTACGTGCATGTCCCATAGGCCGGGAATAAGGAACTTTCCGCGCCCGTCAACTACGCGCGCCGCTTTGCTCGAACGGACCTTGTTATCTTTCCCAACCCGGAGAATACGATTCCCCCGAATCACCACTGTCATGTCAGGCTGAATGGAGCCAGAGACCACATCCACGACGTTGATATGAGTGATAGCCAACGCGGGGCCTTCCGTCCGTGATTGCGCATATAACTCAGCACAAAGAGAAAGCAGCAACAGAAAACCGATGGCGAGCTTCTTCATTGATTTCGCATTTCCTGGTTCCCAATCATGGTCCAGCATCAATTTTAATCTTCATCCTTTGCAGCATACGACCACGGCTCATCCCAGCGTCCCAGCAAGAACGTTCCATTGTCCTGCCCGTCACGGTCATAACCCAGGACAGCCAGGCCATTTGAAAACGCTGACCGGAATTGTTCACGGTTGCGTTTCTGAACGTCGGCTGCCTTGGGCCTATCGGTGGCGGACGCTTTCCATGAGTAAATCTGCGCAGGAACTACAATCTTCATTTCCACGGGAAATTGCGGCGGCTGTTTTTTATCGAGAAGATTAATCACGCGTTTTGATTTCAGCCACCACTCCGCCACCAATCGGTCGGTGGGCAGGCCGCCTTGCAGTGGCGACGATGAATGCCCGTAATGGTTCACGCTATAGCGCCGCGCAATCGCGCCCAGCCGCGCCAGGTTCAGGTGCGCGTTCTTGATCTCCAGCGGATCAAAAGTCCATTCCAGCAGTTCGAACCCATGCACGATGGCGTCATCACGCTGCGCCAGCTTCAGCCGCCGCCCCAAACCATAATTGCGATAGCTTTCCCGCACGGCCAGCATATGCGAGTGGAGATAGGCTTGGCCGGAGCGGCTGCCGGGAATAGAGAAGGCAAAGCCGACGAGTTCGCCGCCATTGAAAGCGCCAATCACCTGGCCGCCGATCTTCTGGCTCACCACGAACATGCGCAGCGGAATCAGATCAACGTCGTCAAAATTCCACACTTCCTTTTGCAGGGTAACGCAGGCATTGAGTTCGTCCATGCCCTCACACTTGCGAATCGTGATCTGTTCGGCCCGGGGTAAAGTCGCGCTCACTTCTTATTTCCCTCCAGCGTTTTGGCTTGCTGCCACAGAGCTTCCATTTCGTCCAACGTGGACTGTTCCAGGCTCTGGCCTTGCCGGCGCAACTGCTCTTCCAGCCAGCCAAAACGCCGCCGGAATTTTCTATTGGTCTTGCGCAAGGCAGATTCCGGATCGATGGACAGATAACGGGCAATGTTCACCAGAACAAAAAAGAGATCGCCAACCTCGTCTTCCATGTGGTCTTTTAATTCTTCCGGAAGTCTGGGCTTTTCGCCGGACGTGGGCGAAGACGGAATTTTCTGGATGTGCTCCTGCAGTTCGTGCGTCTCTTCAGCAAGTTTTTCAAACAGCCCCTGTACATTGGGCCAGTCAAAGCCGACGTGAGCTGCCTTGGAACTGATCTTGTGGGCTTCCTGAAGAGCGGGCATCTTGGAGGAAACGCCCTCAAGCAGCAATTCCGGCTTGGCCTGCAAATCTTCGCTGTTATTCTGGAAACTTTTTCGCTCTTCCGCTTTCAGCGCTTCCCAATTCTTAAGTACCGTGGCGGAATCGTTTGCCTTTACGTCGCCAAAGACATGGGGATGGCGATGAATCAGCTTGTTGCTGAGAGTGTCCAGAACATCGTCGATGGTAAACGAACCCTGCTCCTGCGCCATCTCCGCATAAAAAAGCACTTGTAAAAGCAAATCACCCAATTCACCTGTAAGTTCCTTCCAATCTTTATTGTCAATAGCTTCCAAAACTTCGTACGTTTCTTCTAGGGTGTACCGCTTAATGGTGTCAAAAGTTTGCTCACGGTCCCATGGACATCCTCCAGGGGCGCGAAGACGGGCCATGATTGCAACTGCGCGTTCGAATTTTGCTCCTGTTGACACAAAATTAATGTATCATTCCGGCAACTTCCCCTAAAACCCAGGTTGAGGTGCAAGCAGCCGACGCCCAAGGAAAGATGGCCTTTTCAGGGTCAATATGACTTTCTATTTAAAAAGCAGCAGCAAGAGCATGCTACAGAGCGCGCTAGACGCCCGTAAACTTCTCCCTCTTGCTTTCATACTGATGCTCGGTTTCCTGGTGGCCATGGCCTGGGACAGCTTTTCCCGCACGCGCGAATTGCTGAGTTCTCTTACTTACGTTGAGCACACGCATCAGGTGCTCTATGAATTGGATGCTATTCAAGATGGACTCCAGGATGCTCGCCGCGCCTGGGCCCACTACATCTTGACCCCCGAAAAACAGGACCTGGACGCTTTTGACGAAGCCGTGAAACAAACATGGATGCGCGTAGACAGGGTAGTGTTTCTCACCCGGGACGACAGCACACAACAGGAAAGACTCAAGCAATTACAGCTTTGGATCGGCGAAGAGTTGCAGCAGTTGCGTGACAACCTGCGCGTATCAAAAACACTGCTGATTTATCACAGCCCAGAATCGGACTCCAAGCTGGACCGGGTGCGCAATGCCATTCTGAAATTCAGAGATGAGCAGGAAACAATTCTGCGAGAACGCAACCAGGCGTCACAGTTGCGTGCTCGAGAAGTGGAGCGCAGCGTCGCAGTCCGTATTGGCGGCTTTAGCGTACTCATGGCAGTCCTGTTCCTGCTGGTTATCAGGGAATCCAAGAAGTTGCGCATCGCTGAGCAG
>DATBCN010000838.1:0-1535 GCA_036270475.1 Candidatus Angelobacter sp.
GGGCACGCTTTTTTATAATCGCCATGATTATGTGCAGGCGGAGCGCTTCTATCGCAAAGCGATTGAAGTGGATCCCCGCTATGCGCTGGCCTATTTTGATCTGGGCAACGTGCTGGATGAAACCGGCCGCCTGCCTGACGCGATTAAAGCGTATCAATCCGCCATCTCACTGGCGCCCACCTATGCTGACGCGCATTACAACCTGGCCCTGGCCCTGGAAAAGGCCCGCCAGCCGCGCAAGGCGCTGCACCATTGGCAGGCTTACACGCGGCTCGATACGATTGGGCCCTGGTCTATCCACGCCAGAAACCAGATCAGAAAGATCCTGGCCGCGGATGAGTTGAAGATCGTCCCCAAAAAGCAGTAACCATCACGGTCACAGGATTCCCGCAAGCTTGCGGACGCAGTGTGTTGTTTTTCAACTGGAGGTTTGGAGACGCATCAACAGGCCCAACACGCCGGTGCCAAATTCCAGGAAGAAAACAACGATGTAGCGCGTATTGGGCCTCCCGTCCATGGCAAAGCTGAGAAGGCGTCCAGCGATTGCAGCAACACCATCAAAAAAGTAAATGTCGCCAGGACGGCGAGATTCACCTTCCTGGCGGCGATAAAAGACAGGATGGTCAGCCCAATCCAGAAACAAATATAGACGGCGCGGAATTCGTTCAAGCCATCCACGCCCATCGTCGTGGAGGCCTGCCCGTCACGGCCATTCAGCGAGTAACCGTAAAGATAGGCCGCCTTGCTGGTTGATAAAAACACGCCGATTGCAATGAAAAAAAAGTAAGCCCATTTCCCACAAGCATAATGCGCCGGATCATGGTGGTAACAGGTGAAGCCAAAGCCATAGCCGTTCTCCTTGCGGCTTATGATTGTCCATGAGCAGGCCCGTTTTGTCAGCTTTTGTTTTTTACGATGAGCAGGTTACCATGACCAACTCCAACGCCTCCCGTCTCCAGCGCTGTGAAACCCAGCTGCAGGATTTTCTTGCTGTAGCTCTAAAGAATGTGCCTATCCGCGAACTGAACGCTAAAGCCGTTCCCGGCAAATGGTCTGCGCATGAACAGCTCGCCCATCTTGCGCGCTACCACCAGATATTTCTGCAGAGGATCGACCGCATTCTCACTGAACAAGCGCCGCGGTTTCCCCGTTACCGCGCGGAAGAAGATCCGGAATGGCCGGCGTGGTCCGGATTGCCAGCGCAGCAAGTGCTCGTCCGCATCTCCTCCATGCGCGGCAAGCTCATGGCCAGGTTGCGGTCATTGAGTCAAGATGATTTCGAGCGCACCGGCGTCCATCCCAAATTTGGCTCGATGAGCCTGTCACTCTGGCTGGAGTTCTTCCTGGTCCATGAAGCGCATCATCTGTACGTGGTGTTGCAGTTGGTGAGGGAAAATGGGTGAATGGGTTCCCTCCCCTTCAGTAAGCTCAGGATCGGGATAAAGAAAAATTTACCACGCCAGCAGCACCCTCAAGTCCCTTATATTATTTCCTGTCGGTCCCGTTTGAATTGTGTCGCCCAGTCTCTCGAATAG
>DATBCN010000839.1:0-8112 GCA_036270475.1 Candidatus Angelobacter sp.
CGCGCCCTGTTGCATTGCCTGCTCCACCAGCGCTTTCATCTTTTCCAGTTCTTCCGCCGTGGGTGCGCGATTCACGTCGCCCAGCACGGCCTCCCGCACCTGCGCGGCGCCAACGTAGGTACCAATGTTGATGGGCGTGCCCTTTTTCCCCAACCGCAGCCAGTATTCGTCCAGCGTGTTCCAGTCGATCTTCAGGTGATAGGGATCAAGTCCCGGCTGGGCCGAAGCAATGGTGAGCGCGTTCTGCGGCGCAATGGAGCCGCCTTCGCCGGTGATCTCCGTGGTAATGCCCTGCGCCAGCTTGCTTACCGAGCGATTGTCAATCAGCAGTGAAGTCTCTGATTGCCCCAGCATGTCAATGAATCCGGGAGAAACCACCATGCCTTTTGCGTCGATGACGCGTTTGGAGAGTCCGCCGCGTATTTTGCCCACGGCAACAATGCGGTCCGCCACAATCCCAATGTCGCCCATGTACCAGGGATTGCCGGTGCCATCGATAATGCGTCCGCCCTGGATGACGATGTCATAAGCGGCGATTTCCATGTCCTGGGCGGAAGCGGTAGACCAAAATGCCATGAGGGACAGAACACAGATCAAAAGGGAGCTGCGGCGAGGGCTAAACATAGAAAAACAGCTTAACACCGGCCCAGCCAATGGTCTGCGTTTATGTTGTCCACGCACTTTCGGCGGACTTGTTGCTTTTTCTCCGCAAAGGGCGCCCCTGAACCATGGACGCCCTCTTTTTTATTGGCCTGAAGTTATGGAAAGACCGTAAACAGGTCGCTGAGGTCGGTCTGGTTGGCGGCGTCTCCCAGCAGCGGCGTGACGCCGAAGATCTCTTCGAAGGTCCGCAAGGTGGAGCCGTGTGTGTAGTGAATCGTGTTGGAGTAGCCGTTTCCTTTCGCGAACGGTGACAGCACGATCATCCCGATCGGCCCGTCGCCGGTTGCTGCTTCATCCCACGTAATGAAGATCGCGCCGCCGGCTTTATATGCAGCCGAATTCAGGATCGTGGGAATGTTCTGTGAGAGCCAGGTGTCGCCCTGTTTCACCGGGTTGCGCGTGGGCTTGCAACTGTCATGCATGTCATCGCATAGGTTGGGAGTGATGAAGTTGTAGCTGGAGACGTTGTTATTGGCCAGGTCGGAAGCAAATTCAGTGAATGGCCGGACGTGGTTGATGCACTCCGCCGAATTCGGGTTCAGCGTGTTGGTGACATCGTCAAAATAGACGAACGGGTTATGCTTCACGGCATAGAGCCCGCTGCTGGTCAGCGGACACGTGGCGCCGCTGATGTTTTCCTGGTAGGTCTTCCATGAAATTGCCTTGTTCTGGAGCAACGTTACCAGATGCTGCGTTGTGCTCTCATGATGCGAACTGGGCGCGTTGTCATCCAGGATGCCGAAGTTCGTGCCCGCTTCCAGCCAGAGATAGTTAGGCAGGCTGGGATGGATTGCCGGAGGGTTGAAAAATTGTTCGGCATGCGATGCCATGGGCAGAAGCGTGTTGTTAATGTAAGGGGCGCTGCTGCTGCCTTTGATCTGTGACCAGTTGTGGTTCTCCATCAGGATGATCCACACCGTCTTGATGTTTCCGGTTTGCGCTGCCGCAGGAAGACACACGCCTGCCATCGCCAGAATCAAAACCAACTTCAGGGGAATTTGTAGCAACTTCATGCGTTCACTTTCCTTTCTTGGTAGATCAAACGCCGCGCAATTCTTAAGAAATGAAGATGCGCGGCGTCTCAGGAGAAGAGCGTAGAGATGGACTGTGAAGTTGTGTTGAAAAGCGCATGAATATTGAAGAAAAGCAGCGTTGCTGTTTCGTTTTGGGAAAAAGAAAAAGGCACAGCAAGAAGCTGCGCCTCAAAAAATTCCTGTGAGTTTTTTTAGACTTGTGGTGGCGGCGTCGGCTGCGGGACCGCTACTGGCGTTTGTGAATCATTGCCCTGCGGCGGCGCAGTACCCGGCGGCGTGGTGCTTTGCGGTGTTGCTCCCGGCAATGTTGCGCCGGCAGGCAGCGTCCATATTTCTACTTTGCGGCCCGGTTCAGAACCGGCTTTTACCTGGATGCGCTGCGGATCAATTCCCTTGGACTTGGTCAGATAGGCCATGGCGTTCTGGGCGCGCTGCAATCCCGTGCGCTGCGGCTCGCCCGCATCGGTTGAACCGGAAAGCACGGCGGTAAGGTTCGGGTCCTGCTGCATTTTCAAGGCGACATCATCCAGCACGGCCTTGGAGCGATTGTCCACGTAGGTGCTGTTCGGCTTAAAGTCCAGTTCCATCAGCTTCTGGGCCGTGGGCAGGGCTTGCGCGGGCGCTTCAACGTTTACGGTCACAACCGTTGAGGCGCTTAACTGGCGGTCATCAAAAGCCGTGGCGCGGACGGAAATTGGGCCGGGGCCGGCGTCCGCCGTATCCAGCGTGGCTTGGTTGCGATTGGAAGAAAGCTTGCCGCCATTGGCAACGTAAGTAATGTTGATGGGCCGGCTGTCCGGACTCACCGCATCGCAGCTGATGCTGGAACTTTCACCGGCGCGCAGGCTTGTAGGTGAAGCAGAGCAGGTGATTTTCGGCGGCGCGGCGGTTGCCGTGGCCGCATCCGGCAAAGGAGCATTGCTGAAAGATGGCCGGATAGGCGGCAGCACAGGCGCTTCACTTGTGTCCATCAATTCAACACCGTCTCCCACATGCAAATCTTCAAGTGCGGTAAGTACCATTACAGTCGCACTTTTTGGGTGCACCTGTAAAACAATCATGTCACCCAGTGTGCGCCGGGGCAGGCTGGAAACATCATTGATGGAAAGTTTCTGCGGTTTCACCTGCGTATCTTCAAACTCACTGGCCTTGAGAGAGAGTCCGCCTTCAAAGTCGCGATAGGTGTATGAATAGGTGCGCGTGGCGCGGAGATAATCGCCCGGCTTCAGGCCTTTGTCCGCGCCGATGCTGAGATAAGCCTTGTACTTGGAGCCCAGAAAAGAATCGAACTCCTTGGACTCGATAATCCGGCCCACGGTCTTGCCGCTGGGCGGCGTGTAGCGATCCAGCGAAACTTTGCGGAACGGCGGCGCTTCGCGCTCCACCAGCGGGATGGCGATGTCACCCGGCATAACGTCAGCGCAGCTCAGCTCAAACGCCGCAATGGCTGTGTTCCTTTGAACGTCAGTTACTTTTACGATTGCCAGTTCAAAATATGTTTCGCCGGCGTTTTTCACCGCCGCTTTTTGTCCGCGATAGATTTCGTAATGGTTCTTGTCCTGCACGTGCCGCACAATCTGGTAGCGGTCGCCTTCCTTCATGTCCTGGCCATGAATAAAAATCCGGTCAGACTGTCCGGCATAGCGGCTCTGGTCCGGGCTGTTGTGTCCGGCGGCCACAAATAGCTTGTCCGGCACCTTTTCCGTGGTGATGTAACCGGAGCAGTACATGTCATTGGGCGTGGGCACATTGCCAACGTCAAGATTGGCTGCTTGCTGCTGTGCCTTTTGCGCCGGTTGCGGCTGCGCGGGCTGCGCCTGTGAAACGCTCGCTAGAAAAACCCCGGATAGAAGCGCTCCCGATAAAAACATTCCCGCATTTGCCGTCCGCGGCAGTCCCATTTTGCTCATACTTCCTCCCCCATGCCCAGTGCGGAAGACACTTCACTCCCGCGGGACGCGTAATGTCCCGGGTGGAACATATCACCGCCATTCCTGCAACTTCAACTAAACTCTTATTTACTAAGCAGATACGCTTAATTACAGAAGTTCAACGCACCTTCTTGCATTCGGTGCTTGAATCTATGATTTTCTGTCGCGTATGATGGCCAGCCTGCTCTAAATCTAATGAATGGAACATCATCCAGTTACGCGCCCCGGTTCCTGCCGGCCCGTCTGCCCCGGGTCTGCGTGGCCATTGCCGCCGCCAATCCCGTTGACATGGTCCAGAAAGCCGACCTCACCGTCCGGGATAACTCTTTTATTGAGTTCCGGTTAGACTACCTGGCCACGCCCGCGCTGGGCCTGGCCAAACTCAAGACCTTTATAGAGTTCCATCCTGAGGCGCTGATTGTTGCCACCTGCCGCCGCGCCGCCAATGGCGGAAAATTCAAGGGGACGATAGCCGCTGAAATTGACTTGCTGGTAAAAGCGGCCAATTTAGGCTGCCATTTGGTGGATGTTGAGCTTGAGACCGCCACCCACCTGAAACCGAACGATTTCACCCGATTGCGCCGTTCCGCCAACCTGATTCTCTCTTATCACGACTTTCGCGGCACCAAAAAGCTGGAAGAGACCTTTGCCCGGATCAAGGAGTTCCCTTCTGACTTTATCAAGATCGTCACCACTGCTAACTCGCTCTATGACAACGTGGTGATGATGAAGTTTCTGGAAAAATACAGCCATTCGCATTCGCTCATCGGCCTGTGCATGGGAGAGCAAGGCGTGATCAGCCGGGTGCTGAGTGTCCGCGCCGGCAGCCAGTTCACCTTTGCCGCCGCCAATCCCGGAGAAGAAACCGCGCCCGGCCAGTTGACGGCGCGCGCCCTGCGTGACACCTATCGCATTGATCAGGTGGACGCGGCAACCCGCGTTTACGGCGTGGCCGGCGATCCCGTGGCGCAGTCGCTTTCACCCGTAATGCTAAACGCCGGATTCCGCCGCGAAAACGTGAATGCCGTCTATCTGGCCCTGCATGCCAAGTCCATTGCGGACCTGATGGCATGTGTGCGGGACATTCCCATTGCCGGCCTCAGCATTACCATGCCGTACAAAGAGCCGATAGTGAAAGAACTGGACAAGAGCGATCCCTGGACCACCAAAGTAGGCGCATGCAATACCACGGTCCGCAGCCAGGATGGCAAGCTCTACGGCTTTAATACTGACGTGAATGGCGTGGTGCGGCCTCTGGAGTTGCGCATTCGCCTGCAGGGAGCCAGGATTCTGGTGCTGGGCGCGGGCGGCGCGGCGCGGGCAGCCGTCTTTGGACTAAAAGAGCGTGGCGCTGAAGTCTCCATCCTTAACCGCACCGCCGCTGCCGCGCAGAAGCTGGCCAAACAGGCGCGCGCCAGGGTCATTAATCGCACCATGCTCAAAAAGCTGGAATTTGACGTGATTATTAACGCCACGCCCGCGGGCATGGAAGGGAATCGCGATCCGCTGCCGCTCACCGAGCAGGAGATGAAAGCGAAGTATTTCTTTGAGATGGTCTATACCCCGGCGGAAACCAAAATGATGAAGATGGCCCGCGACCGGGGCATGCACGTGATAGCCGGCGCGGAAATGTTCGTCCAGCAGGGCGCGCGCCAGTTTGAGATATGGACCGGCAAGCCCGCTCCGCTCATCGACATGCAGCGCGCGGTCGATCACGCTCTGGCGCAGCAGGCCGCCGCAAAGGTGGCGGAAGCGAACGGGAAGAAGGCAAGCAAGTAAACGACGTGCCAAGCCTGCGGCATCGTGGACTTTTGTATTAGGGCGCGCGTTTACGCGCGCACCCGCTGCAAACCCTCACTCTCCGCACCTGTTTTCCACTATCGTCTGCAGCTCAAGGACAGCAATTGGGCACTCCGGCCAGTTATGCACCCAGCAAACGATCAGGTCGCATTGTTTCTCGTCGTGCATGTGCAGCTGAAAATTCCGGCTCTCGAATTCAAATTCCACTGACAATCGCTGGCATCGTCCCTTGCCCACTCTTCGCAGCGCTTCACAATCGGGGAACTCGCTCTGCATGCGCAGTATCGTGAATCCCAGCTTCACCGCCAGCATCGCAAACAGGCATAGCACCCCTGCCTCATTCGTGGGCGCATGCGCCATGCCGGGCAGGTACAACGGAGCGCCATAGATCGGACGGTCATCCAAAATCAGCGCTCTCGCTTCCGGTTCGTCCCCCGGACTGGCGGGTGAACCCGCTGTCGACATGGCTATCCGTTCCTCTGTGGGACTCAGTTCATATCCCGCTCGGATAATCTCCAGTACATCGGCGTACTCAACGTGCAGGCTGGAACGGTTGGCGTACTGATAGAGTCCTCGCGGCACATTCAGCCATTTTCTGAAGCGCCCGATGAGTGGCCGGGTGCTGAACTCACCCAGGTTTTCATACTCGACTACGGTCGGAAGCTTGCCCATCTCACGCGTTACCTTTGCCCAATCCTTGAACAGTGCCTCCATCGGCAGTTGGAGATTGCGCCTCGGCCTGAGTCCGGCTTCGCGCAGTGCGTTGCCGTACGAGCCAAAAAGCTTTCGCAGCGTCCGCATGCTCACCTCCACCACGCGCGTCAATTCCGGAAGGCTTGGCGGATGTCCCAGCTTCTCCGCACATTCTTTGATAATGGCAAGAATCTCTTCTCTTGGCATGTTGTTTGGCATGTTTCTCTCCCAAAATGAAAAAGCCACCCGGCGGGGTGGCTCTGCTTTTTTTTGACTTGGTTCTTAAGTTCCTTTTGTTGGATCAGCGCTCATGTTGAATCAGCACTCATGATTGAATCAGTGCTCATCCGCGCAAATCTGCGGCTAAAAGGTTTTGGCTGCTGGCTCGATTTGCAAATCATCACTTTTGGCAGTCTTGGCAATTCTGGCAACCCCTCTTTGTGTTCCTTTGTGTCCTTTGTGGTAAAAGGGGTTTTGCTGTTGATTTTGCTTTTGCTAAAGGCCAATGGCTAAGTGCTAAAGGCTTCTTTCCAGACACACTTGTGGCCCCAAGCTGAATTTGCTAAAAGCGCACCTTGGGCGGCACGCTCCAGACCATCAGGGCCACAGTAGCTGGGAACTATACGAGGGCCCCCAGACCGTAGGGTTGCAGGCCTTTTCGGGTTTCCCCGGAGCAAACTCGCCTTCTGGCTTAACTTGCCCTTGGCTGGCTTGCTGTTCCGCCGGCGCCGCTCCCGGCTGAACCTTGCCTTTATTTAATACTACAACCAGAGTCGAAAAGTCAATCAAAAAACGGCATAAATACGAACATTTATTCGTCTTGTTTTCAGCTATTTACAGGGGTACATTTCTTGGCCTCCGAAGGGCAGCAAAGCCGACAAAGAAGGGATCGTTACTTGCCGATTCCCGGAATACGAGGCGTAAGCTCGTAAATTGCACTGCTAGCGACCGTCAATGACGTGGCAGCCTCCGCTTGCTCCTCGTTTATCGACTCGAATTCTACGACAAAGATTTGCGACGGAGCAAAAGCCTTGATTGCCATCGGCAATACGCCAACTGCTTGTACGTTCGAAGCTAAACGGAAACGAAATGCCGCTCTAACCTGTTCAAGAACTTGAGTTTCCAAAATATCGTCGTTCCTACCTTTGGCTTCGCAAGTAACCAATACTTCCTTGCGAATATTTTCACCAAGTTCTTCAATCGCGAGGAATAGAGCGTCAATCTCTGATCGGGACAGCTTCACGTTCATCTGAAGATGATCGAGTTGAATGATCTTGCGAGACGAAAAGAGGGCCAGATGGGTCTCGATGATGCGAAGCCGGACAAGAACTTGAACCAGCCACGGCTCATCTTTCCTGCCAAGGCGACGCGAAGCCAACGGTAAGCTTATCGTCTCGATCTTGAAGCGCGGAGTATTCTCGGTAGGTCCCGGAACGGCATTTAGCGGAAAGGGATCTTCCTGCTTGTCGGCCAAACGAACAAACTCGAAACTTCGGCCCGCACCCGTTACTTGTCGCGCGGTAAAACCCGCATCAAGGATTTTCTTCGGCCAATTTTTATTGGCCCGCCGCTTGTTACGAATAAAGTCTTTGAAAAAATTAGCTGGGTTGCGATCGCTGAGGGGACGCTGTTTGTGAAGGCCATTATACGCTTGGATGGCCTTTGATAGATCCGGTAGCGTTACTAAAGGGTTCGAAAGTCTGCCCGTTGCCGGGTTCCACCGCTCTAGAAAAATATCCTCTACGATCGCAGCCTTGCGGTTTGATTGTTCAGAAGAATCCGCCGTTTCTTTTTCTGGTTCTTTCTCTGGCATAGTTTCAAGGCCGTTCGAGCCTGCGTTTGCCGGGCCACTTCAGCACCACTACTTCCTCTCGCAACTGCTCGCGCGTGGCTGTCGAGAGCCGCGTCCTGAACAGATCAATACTCTCGACTTGATAACCTAAGGATTCTGCGATTTCCGCAAGCAATTGTCCCGTGCGGATCATCACCCG
>DATBCN010000840.1:0-1648 GCA_036270475.1 Candidatus Angelobacter sp.
CCGCGAACAGACCACGCCTTCCAGGTCTTTCCATGCCAGCTTCAGGTATTGCGGCACTCCGGCGGAAAGCTTAAGAACGGTGGGAACAAACGGCAGGTCAAATCCGGTGCGGATGCTGGCATACATCCGGCGCAACTCCGGGGTTACTTCGTTTTCCTCATATGCGCGTGTCAGGGACATGGCTGGGACGCCTCTGGATCATTGGACGTGCAGGGTTGCCGTCCAGTTGCAAAGAAAGCGTAAAAAAAATCGCCGGGCCGATTTTGAACATGCAAGGAAGAGTGAAAGCGCCGGCAAGGCCAGGCAGCAGGCGCGCGGCCCCCCTGCTTCCATGGGGGAGCTTTTCATAAACAGCGGAAAGTCTCGCCGCCAAATACTTCCAGCAGATAAATATCTTCCCATAGACGTTCGAGTGGACTATAATCTTGCTCACCAAGACGTTCGAGTGGAGTCAAAAGAGCCATGCCTAAAAACAAAACCGCGGGCAACCAGGAGATGCTGCAGGGGACCATGGACATGCTCGTCCTACAGACGCTCATCCTGGGTCCGGCCCACGGCCACACCATTGCCCGGGTCATCGAACGCAGATCAGAAGATGTCCTGCAAGTGGAGCAAGGCTCGCTTTATCCCGCGTTGCATCGCCTGGCTGACCGTGGCTGGGTGAGTTCGTATTGGGGGACCAGCGAAAACAGCCGCAAAGCCAAGTATTACCGGCTGACCGCGAAGGGCCGCAAGCAACTGCTGGCCGAGACCAGCCGCTGGCAGCAAATGGTGAAAGCGATTGGCCGCGTGCTGGCCACGGCTTCAAGGTAGCCGCAAAATGGGACTTCGCAGATTTTTTCTTCGCCGCAAAGAAGACGCCGATTTAGCGCGGGAACTGGACGCGCACATCATGCATCAGGTCGATGAAAATCTGGCTGCTGGTATGTCGCCGGATGAAGCCCGCCGCCAGGCTTACCTGAAGCTGGGCAGCCCACGGCGCGTCCGTGAAGACGTGTGGGAGTGGAATACCCTGGGATTGGCTGAAGACGTGGTCCGGAACGTTCGCCACGGAATTCGCCTATTTTGGCAGAAACCCGGATTTGCAGCAGTCAGCGTGCTTACGCTGGCGTTGGGCATCAGGGCCACCACGGCAATCTTTAGCGCGGTAAATCCTATGCTGTTTGAGTCGCTGCCTTATCCACGCGCGCGGCGGCCGCGAGCCGTGGTCTTGTCACGCTTTTGTTTTGGTATCTCGCGGTTGGATCGCTACTTATGCGGGCGTAACACTTTTATTGCTGGGCGTTGCAACGCTGGCCTGCCTGGCCCCGGCGTGGCGCGCGGCGCGGGTTGATCCCGCGATCACGTTGCGCGCGGAATAGGCACAACTCGGGCCTGATGGTGAAGGATTCAGTCACTATTCAGCTAAACGCGGTTGAAATTGTCTTCAACTTCGTCATCTGCGCCGTGACGGCGGAGAATGCTGACCAGGTTCTGCGAAAACGCCGAGCGGGGCATCACCACATCACATCCGGCTTCCTGCGCCTTGACCTTGAGATCGCCCTGAACATGGGAAACGAAGCCCACAATCGATGTGGCTTTCTTGTATTTGGAGCGCATCTTGGTAATCACCGGCAGCGGCTTGATTCCGTTGCTGTTCAAGTCAACG
>DATBCN010000841.1:0-2500 GCA_036270475.1 Candidatus Angelobacter sp.
CAGCCGTGGTGCAGCCATCCCGCGCGAAGAGGCATAGCCAGCGATTGCACCATGGTAAGCCTGCCCGCCGGATTTGGTAACAATTTGGACTACACCGCCCGTAGCTTGCCCATATTGCGGCTCAAATCCACCGGTCTTGACCTGGACTTCCTTGATGAACGAGAGGTTGATGCCGCTGCCGACAGATCCCTGGTTGCGGGTAAAGACACCCAGCCCACCAAAGGCAGCATCTGTAATATTCACACCGTCAGCAACGTAAAGATTTTCCAGGCCAGATCCGCCAGAGATCGACGGGTTTGCGCGGCCTGAACCACCGCTGTCCGCCACTCCAGGAGCAACGTAAAAGAGACCCGAAACGTTGCGAGGTGTGGGGACCTTGGAGTAAAACGTGTCACTGAGATTTGAACCGGATGCCGTAGAAGCCGTATCAACGGTTACCGCTTCCGCGCTGACCTCAATCGTTTCAGTAGCGGCACCAGGCTGGAGCTGCACTTTTATGCTGGCCGTGCGGCCAACCTCAACCTGAACTGCCTTGGCATCAGCCACTTTGAAACCCTGTTTCTCTACTTTCAAGCTATAAGTGCCGGGAACAAGCCGCGCAAACAGGAAGTTGCCGTCATTCTCGCTATTGATTGTTTGCGTGCCCGTGGGACCGGAAAGGGTCACTTTGGCCCCGGGAACCACGGCACCCGTGGAATCGACCACAACGCCGCCAAGATTTCCCTTTACAGAAGAATCCTGGGCCAGCGCGCCAAGCCCCAAACACAGGGAAAGAACCAGGCCCAAAACGCCTACCGCAATCTTCTTACCCATTTGCTGCTCCTTTTGCATTTTATCCGGAAGTACAGATTTGGATTATTTGAAGTACAGGCAAGTTCCGTATTGCACAGCGTCTGCCACGGAAAGTCGAGAGACGAGTGCGATTGCAATCAGTGAGTTGCGCAGCAAGAATACCAGAGATGCAGATGGAAATTCCAAATTTAGTAATACCTGATTTGAAAAACTGTATGAATTCATGGCGGATAAGCGAGCATTCGCGAGCCGGAAAAGCGCCTTTTGCAGATGCAGCGGCGGCGCTCAAAACGATTCAATTCAGGACAGCCATGGCCTTACGCCCCTGTGCGATCCGGAAATAAGGACAGTCTGCTGACACGGCAAGCGTACAAATCTATAATCGGCGATTCGGACATGTATACCCCTCGTCTTTAAGGCCGTGTCCTAGGCCAATCCAGCATGCGGTTGCTTCCATGACGGATGCAATTCCGTATTACCTGCCAGCAATTTGCGCTCACTGGTGCAGTGTGATAACTTCCGACGCAACCCTTCAATTTTCGCGGGTTTGACTGGGAGGAAATAATGACGCCTCTGATTGTGATCGGGATATTGATTGTTGGCGCGATCTTCATTCTTGCCGGCATGTACAACAGCTTGGTGCAACTGCGCGTGCGCGCCGATTCCGCCTGGTCGGATATCGATATCCAACTCAAGCGCCGCCATGACCTGATTCCCAATTTGGTAGAGACCGTCAAAGGTTACGCCGCGCATGAGAAGGGGACGTTTGAGAACATCGCCAAATTCCGCTCTCAGGCCATGCAGGCCACATCACCCGCGGACAAAGCGCAGGCGGAAGGCCAGCTTACCGGCGCACTGAAGAGCCTGTTTGCCGTGGCGGAAAACTATCCCGAATTGAAAGCGTCAGAGCAATTTACCGGACTGCAAAGCTCGCTCAACTCCATTGAAGACAACATCCAGAACGCGCGGCGATACTACAACGCCGTGGTGCGCGACTTCAACACGCGGGTGCAATCCTTCCCCACGAACATCATTGCGGGGATGTTCGGCTTCCACACGCGGCAGTTCTTTGAAATGGAGTCGCCCGCCGACCGCGAAAACGTGGCTGTAAAGTTCTAACCTTTAACGACAAGTGAACTCTTCTGGCCACAACGGACGCCGCGCTTTCCCCAAAAAAATGCTGGCCGTGGTGTTGCTGCTGGTGTTCAGCCTGCCCGCGTGGGCGCGCAGCTATCGCGTTTCAAAATTCAACAGCACAATTCACGTCGAAGAAGATGGCTCGGTCCGCATCCAGGAGCAGATCAGCTTTGTGTTCTCCGGTTCCTACCAGGGGGTGTACCGCACGATTCCCGTGGATTATCCCGGGACCGCCGGCTCCAACTACACGCTGTTCATCAAGGTTGATCAAGTCACCGATGAGAACGGCAACAAACTCAAATACGAAAAGAGCACGAAGCAGGGCACGCTTAAGCTGAAGATTTTCGTTCCCGGCGCGGAGGATGCGGAGAAAACCGTCAACATTGAATATTCCTCGCCCAACGCCACCCGCTTCTTTGAGGACCATGACGAGTTTTACTGGAACGTGACCGGCAATGACTGGCCGGTCCCCATCGGCCATGCGACTGCGATCGTATACTTCCCCCCGAACGCCACGGACAAATTGCGCGCACAGGCTTTTGAAGGCATCTATGGCGCGTCTGAACATGGA
>DATBCN010000842.1:0-7241 GCA_036270475.1 Candidatus Angelobacter sp.
TTTTCTGGATCTTTCTGGCGGTGAAGGCCCTTCTGCCGCAGCCTGCGCCAGTTCGCAAGCGCAGACGAGGCTACCGGCAATCAGGTAAATCCTGAACGGAGCTTCCGCTTTAGCGGCCAGGCTCTTTAGCTTTCAGGCGGCAGGATTTCCGGTGCTTCTCTGCGGAACGCATAGATTACTGCCAGCAGCGGCGGCGCCAGCAGCACTCCCCAAAAGGGAATGATGATGCCCAGGACAATCGGCGCAAACAACGCAGCCCAGAACGGCACCTTGGCATTGCGCTTCATCAGGTATGGCTGAAGGAAAAGGCCGTCAGTAACCATGATGATCGCAAATAAAATCAGCACATAGAAGAACCGCATGTGGTCATGGTTGAGAGCGCCCAGCAGCGCCGGCCCAATCAGTGCCAGCAACACGCCGAAGTTGGGAATGAATTGCAGCACACCGCCAAGGACCGCCCACAGTGGAGCCCAGGGAATGCCGATGATGAACAATCCCACAAACCACATTGCCGCTACTGCCAGAGAGTCATAGCACTGGGCGATAAACCAGTTCTTGAGCGCAGTACCGGTAATGCGTGCGTGAGAGCGCCAGTCAGCCATAATCTCAGTTAACCACAAAGGTCACGAAGGAGCACAAAGGTAGATCGATTAAAAGTTGATCTTTCACTCCTTTACGTTTGGATGCACTGTAGGCAGAATCACAGCCCTGTCACAAGAAAACCTTGGATTTTATTCTTCGTGTTCCTTCGCGTCCCTTGCGGTTAAAATAAAACTATGAAATTTGGCGTCATCATCTTTCCCGGCTCCAATTGCGATCAAGATAGTTACAACGCAGCCATTGCCGCCACTGGCCAGCAAGCCACCATGCTCTGGCATGAATCGCATGACCTGGAGAACTCTGACGCCATCATTGTGCCCGGCGGCTTTGCTTACGGCGACTATCTACGCACCGGCGCAATCGCCAAATTTGCGCCCATTATGCAGGAAGTAGCAAAGTTTGCTGCTTCCGGCGGGCTGGTCATCGGCATTTGCAATGGCTTCCAGATCCTGTGTGAAGCTGGCTTGCTTCCTGGCGCTCTCATGCGCAACGCTGGACTAAAGTACATCTGCAAATTTGTTAGTCTGCGCGTGGAAAACGCGGACACGCCTTTTACCAACGCCTGTAAGCCGGGCGAAGTACTCAGGATTCCTATCGGCCACATGGAAGGGAATTATTATTGTGATCCGCAGACCCTGGAAACGTTGAAGCGACAGAACAGGATCGTCTTCCGCTATGCAACGCCAGACGGCCAGATTACATCCGCAGCCAATCCCAACGGATCGCTTAACAATATTGCCGGCATATGCAATGAAGGAAGCAACGTGCTGGGCATGATGCCGCATCCTGACCGCAGCAGCGAGTCTTTGCTGGGTTCAGCGGACGGGGCCAAGATTTTTCAGTCGATGATCACGGCGCCCGTCATTTCCAAATAAGCGCAAGCGCAGTCCCGATAAAACGCCAGTTAGGCTAAGGCGGCAGGCCCTCCTCAACTGCCGAGGCCGCATCCAACCCTGTTAGAACTCTTCCCCTGGTTCCACCGACTTAGGAGACCCTTTTATGCGCGTAAAAACGATGATGGCAACCTTGGCCGCTCTGCTGCTTTCCGCGGCAATTGGCTGTAGCTCAAACAAAGCAAGCACTCCTGATGTGAAGGACCAGGTTGCAAAAGCTCTGGACAATGCCGGCTACAAAGACGTGAAAGTGGCCGTGAACAATGACAAACAACTGGTTACGCTTACCGGCGATGTAAAAACGCAGGAAGACAAGAACCGGGCAGAAGAACTGGCCAAGAGCATGGCGACCGGTTTTGTGATTTCAGATGAGATCGGCGTGCGGCCTGAAGGCGACGAAAGCGCCGCCAAGAAGATCGATTCCAATGTAGATGACGCGATTGAAAAAGATTTCAAAGCGGTGATCATCGCCAACCGAATGGAAAAACAGAATATCCGCTTTGACGCCAAAAACGGCGTGCTCACTCTTAAGGGCGATGTTGATAATGCCCGCCAGCGCGAACAGGTGGAAAAACTTGCCGCCAGCGTTCCCAACGTCCAGCAGGTAGTGAATGAACTGGATGTAAAAGGAGCCAAGCGTAAACCGTCTGGCATGTAATTGCAGTTGAAAAATAAGGGACGGGCGATTCTTGGCCCGTCCCTTTTTTATTTTTGGAGTCGCCGCGAAAACAGAGGACCGTTTAGATCCCCTCGCCATCAGCGCCTGAACCCATCCACGTTTCTTTGTTCACCACATACGGCATCCGTGTGACGTCTCCGCCATAGTTTTTTTCCAGCACATCACGCAAACCCTGAATGCAACGTCCCGCCATGCCTTTTTCCGGATCGGTTGAAAGCCGAGTAATACGGCCGCCGCTGGCAAAGTGATGAAACAGTCGGCAGCGATCTTCAATTTCAGGGGCCAGCAGAGGCGAGTCTGCGGCGAGCGGCTCTTTCTCAAAAACATCCAGGGCGGCGCCTGCGATCCATCTTTCTTTCAGCGCCTTTGCCAGCGCGTTCTCATCAATCACCGGGCCACGAGCGGCGTTGATCAGATAGGCGGTCTTTCGCATCAGTTTTAGTGTGCGTTCGTTGATCAGGTGATAAGTCGGTGAATCACCTTCGCGGATTAACGGAACGTGCAGGCTAACGTAATCAGCCTGTGCGAGCGCCTGCTCCAGACTCACGTACTTGATCCAGTTTTTCTCCTTGACCATGCCAAGTTTGTGCCGGAGATCCATCACCTGCTCCATGTCGGCGGCGAACCTGTGGTTCTGATAGACCGGGTCGTAACAGAGCACGTTCATGTCAAAGCCGGTACACTTTTTGATCATGGCCAGGCCAATGCGCCCGGTGCCCAGCACGGCAATGGTCTTGCCGGAAATTTCATCGCCCAGAAAAGGCAGAAACGGATGCCATGCGCCCCATTTCTGTTCGCGCACCATCTTTTCGCTGTCCCACATGCGCCGGGCCAGCGTTCCCATCATCAGAAAAGCAAATTCGGCAGTAGCGTCATTGAGTACTTCCGCCGTGTTAGTGAAGGGCACGCGGTAGCGGTTAGCGTCAGCGCGATTGATGTTGTCAAAACCCACGGCAATCTGCGAGACAACTTTCAGCGTTTCCTGGCCGGCCTCAAACACTTCGGCGTCGATGGGGTCGCGCAACGTCGTGATAAGACCATCCACGCCTCTGGCCACTTTTTCGATGATTAAGCTCTTGGGCGGCGCTTCCGGACCAGGATAGATGTCCAGCATATAGCCCTTTTCGCGCAGGAGGTTTTCGGCGGCATCGCCGATGTGGCAGGTGGCAAAAACCTTGAAGTTATTGTTGGACATAAAAATTTTATCGCCGTTGATTTTCGCGGATGAACGCTGATAAAAGCAAAAATCAGCCGCGAATCAACGCGAATTTACGAACCAGGAAACTAGAGTGATCCGTGTTTATTCGTGCAGTTCGCGGCGCAATCTTTTGCCAGCCGTTTAAAGGTTCTTTTTGGCCCAGGCCTCAATGCGGTTCAACGCTTCGTCAAGGTTCTCCATGGAGTTGGCGATGCTGAAGCGCAGATAGCCTTCACCGAACGCGCCAAACGCAGTACCGGAAAGGCAGGCCACGCCGGCTTCATTCAGCATGGCTTCGGCCAGCTTGCGTGAATCCCATCCCGTCTTTTTGGTGTTGGGGAACGCGTAAAACGCGCCGTGCGGCAGACGGCAGCTAAAGCCGGGAACCTTATTCAGTCCGGCAATAAACTTGTCACGTCGCGCCTTGAACTGAGCGCACATATGCTCCACGGATGACTGGTCGCCTTTAAGCGCCTCCATGCCTGCCATCTGGGTAAAGCTGGCGCTGCATGAGTTTACGTTCGTCATCAGACGGCCAAAGTGGGCAGCCAGGTCCTTCCGCATCACACCATAGCCCAGGCGCCAGCCAGTCATAGCAAAAGTCTTGGACCAGCCGTCCAGCATAATCACGCGGTCTTTCCATCCGGGCAACGATATCAGCGAGTGATGTTTCCCTGCAAAAATCAGGCGGCTGTAGATTTCATCGGAGAGCACCATGATGTCGCGGTCGCCAATGGCGGCGGCAATATCTTTCACGTCCTGTTCGGTCACCACGCTGCCGGTAGGGTTGTGCGGAGAATTCAGCACGATCAGCTTCGTACGGTCAGTGATCAGGTCAGCCAGTTCGTTGGGATCCAGCCGGAAATCTTTCTCTTCCCGCATCTGCAACGGCACGGCTTTGGCGCCGGTGAAATTGATCAACGACTCATATATCGGGAAGCCAGGGTTGGGATAAATAACCTCGTCGCCTTCTTCCACCAGCGCCGTAAACGTGAAATAGATTGTCGGCTTGCCGCCGGGCACGATGACGACTTCATCCGCCGTGATTTTTACGCCGTGTGAGCGGGTAACTTCATCCGCCACGGTCTGGCGCAGCTCCGGCATGCCGGCGGAGGGCGTGTAATGCGTGTAACCCTTATGGATGGCTTCAATGCCGGCCTCAACCACATTGGCTGGCGTGTCAAAATCCGGCTCCCCGATCTCCAGATGAATAATATTTCTACCCTGGGCTTCCAGCGCGCGTGCCTTGGCCAGCGTTTCAAAGGCGGTTTCCGATCCCAGGCGGGCCATACGTTTGGCCAGCCGCAGCTCTGTTGCCGTGGTTACTGTGCTCATTTTTATATGCTCTTAAATGGATTACTCGTTGACCGCTTGTTCCTGGCTTTGTGATCGCAGCACGTGCGCCACGGTGTACGGCACACGCCGTGTTGGTTCCTGGAAGTTTCGTACTTGAAGATCGCCCAGCAGGCCCAGAGCAAGCATCTGGCCGCCAAAAACAATCAGCACTGCGGCGGAGATCAGCAGGGGGCCGTGTGCCCCCATCACGCTTGTATGCCAGATCAGTTTCGAAACCATCAGCCAGAAAGCCACCGCCAGCCCGCCCAGCAATGAGAGCATGCCCACCGTGCCGAACAGGTGCAGCGGACGGTACATGTATTTCAGCAGAAAGCGTATGGTGATCAGATCAAAGAAAACCCTGAACGTGCGCGAGATGCCGTAATGTGAATTGCCCTTGGGCCGCACAATGTTCTTGATGGGGATTTCACAAATCGAAGCGCCGTACCATGAAGCCAGTGCCGGAATAAAACGATGCAGTTCGCCATACAATGGAAGCTGCTGAATAATCTCGCGGCGATAAGCCTTGTAGGTGGTCCCGAAATCGTGGATCCTGACTCCGCTCAACTTTGACATGGCCCAATTGGCAATGCGCGAAGGCAGCCGCCGCATGACAAAGTTGTCCACGCGCTCTTTGCGCCAGCCGCTCACTAGGTCGTAGCCCTGTTCCAGCATCTCAAGAAATTTTGGGATATCGTCAGGATCGTGCTGCAGGTCGCCATCCATGGCGATCACGAACTCACCCTGTGCATGGGCAAATCCCGCCGCCAACGCTGAGGTCTGGCCAAAATTCCGGCGCAGCTTTACTACTACCACCCGGCTGTCAATGGTCACGATCTCGCGCAGCAGCTTGTAGGTCCGGTCAATGCTGCCGTCATCCACAAACACTAATTCAAACGCGTCACCAGTGGCTTCCATGACGGCCTTCAGGCGGTCATAGAGCGCGGTCACGCTCTCCTGCTCATTGTGAAACGGAACTACAATCGAGTACTTCGTCATTCTCCAAAATTATACATCTGTTGTTTCTGGCTGGGGCATCAGAAATTGCGGAAAAACACATAAGTTTGCATTTGGTAACTCTGCTGTAACGGCAAAAGACCTTAAGTTGCCTCAGGCGCGCTCAAATCGCTTACGCCAGTGTGTTTGCGCCGGGGCTGCGGGAATTCCAGGTTGGCCGTGACCTCTGCCGAGTTATGCGGCACATCTATTTCCGGAAACGCGAAAAACTAAATAATAAGGTGTATCTGGAGTATCTGTGTATCTGGTATCTGTGGTGCTGGCGTGGTCAGTGATTGGCTGCGTGTTGGCTGCATTGCCTGATGCCTTGTTCGGCAAATCGTACTTAGTCCTTATCTTTACCGTCCGGTCCAGTTCATCCACCACTTCCAGCAGCTTCAGCTTTAGGTCTTTATCCAGCGGCGCGGTTTGTAGATAATCATGGACTTGCCTTTGCGCCGCCGCTGATTGTTGCCCGCCGATGAACGAGTTCAGCCATGCCAGCATGAAAAAAATCTTGCGCTCGCGTTTCACCTGCGGCAATGCTTCCAGTGCGCGGGCCAGAAAGGGAAGCGTAAGCTCTGACTGGTTCCACCAGTTAAAGCTGCCCAGGCTAAGCTCCACCCAATCCTCGGGACGGGCGGCATTGTGCAAGTATTCCTCAAAGTAGTGGCCCTTGGTGCCTGCATCCGGTCGCGCCGCCGCTGCCATATAAGCATATTTTTTGCCGTCGCCGGAGGGATCGCGCTTTTCTTCCGCCGCCAGCACCGCCCCCGCCTCAGGATCATTAAGCGCGACCAGCGAAGCCACGATGTTCCAGCGGTCCAGCGGACGCAGTTCCACTCCCGGAACGGTGAGCTTGTCGCTGAGCATGTCTTTCAATTGGCCGCGAGCTGTTGCAGTCTCAGCCACCCCGCGTAATGCCCGGAACCATGTGATGCGCATGTCCGGCTCTGGGGAATGGACCATCTGGTCCGCGGCCAGCGTTTCCATTTTGGGCGCAAATTGCGCGCGCACTTCCGGGCTTACATAACGATGCAGTGCTGTGATCGTCCGCCCGATGATGCTTTGCGCCAGCGACTCATCTTTTTCCGTGGGCACGGCACGCAGCGCAAGCTCAATGTATTCGCGCGGGTCCATCTCGGCTTCGCGGACGGAATCCCACAGCGACCCCCATAGTAAAGTCCGCTGGAACACATCGCTTATTTCACTCAATCTCGACATGACGGCTTGGCGGCTGCTTGGATCAAGCAGGAAACGGCCGTACGCATAGTCGCCACTATTGCCAAAAACGTAGTCCGGACAGCCGGGACGAACGATGTTTCCATTCTTCGTGGCCGCGAAAGCAACCGTAACTTCAGTGTCCTTACCGCGTTCGTGTATGAGCAACTGGGTTGTGATCGGCCAGATGAACATTTCATTCAGAACATCATGCTGCCGCACGTCGATGGCAGCGGACCCCTTCTCCAGGTCACAAGCGAGGCTAACATCTACCTGCGGCATGCCGCGCCGCCGTATCCACGCATCTGCCCATGCGCCC
>DATBCN010000843.1:0-3313 GCA_036270475.1 Candidatus Angelobacter sp.
CCTGCCGCCCAAAGGAGAGGCCTACACGCTGCAACAGGTCATCCTGCGGGTGCTGGCGCCGTACAACGTGCCCATTGTTTATGGTCTCAAGTCCGGGCATGTGAGCAGCGGCAACATTACGCTGCCCATTGGAGTGCAGGCCGAACTGGAAGCGGCAGACTCGGGCGTCTATCTTAAAATTCTTGAAGCTTCCACGGTGAAATCAGTTGGATAAAATTCCCGCTCACGAAAACGTGCAAATCCGTTAATCTTGAATCGTGGAACAACAGCACGTACATATCATTGGAATTTGCGGGACGGCCATGGCCTCGCTCGCGGGACTGCTTAAACAGCGCGGCTTCAAGGTCACGGGATCAGACGCGGCTGCCTATCCGCCGATGTCGGATTTTCTGGCGTCCATCGGCATATCCATCCTGCAGCCGTATTCTGAGGCCAACCTGAAACCGCGGCCGGACATGGTGATTGTGGGCAACGCCATATCGCGCGGCAATCCGGAACTGGAATATGTCCTGGATGAGCGCATTTATTTTCGCTCCATGCCGGACATTCTTTATGACCTGTTTCTTCGCACACGCCATCCGCTGGTCGTGGCCGGGACCCATGGCAAGACCACAACTACGTCTATGCTGGCGTGGATTTTTCAGTCGGCGGGAAAAGACCCGTCGTTTCTTGTGGGCGGGATTGCGGAAAATTTTGGCAGCAGCTTTGCCATTCGCCAGGGCAAACACTTCATCATTGAAGGCGACGAGTACGATACGGCGTTCTTCGATAAAGGCCCCAAGTTTCTGCATTACTTTCCGCAGGCGGTCATTCTTACCTCGGTTGAATTTGATCATGCCGATATTTATGACAATCTGGAAGCGGTGAAGCTGGCCTTTAAACGGCTGGTCAACCTGGTGCCGCGCAAAGGCAGGATCATTGCCCATGACGTTAACGCAAATGTGGACGAGTGCGTTGCCAAGGCCCTTTGTCCGGTGGAGAGATATGGATTTAAGGAAAGTTCGTTTTGGCGAATTACAAATCTGCGGTTTGAGGGCGACAAAACACGATGGTCCGTCCTGCGCGACGGCGTTGAACCGGTGGATTTTGAATTTGCGCTGGCCGGCGAGTACAACGTGCTGAACGCCACAGCTGCAGCGGCCATGGCCGCTAATTACGGCATTGAGCCGGAAGCCATTGTGGCGGCGCTCAAGAGTTTTAAGAGCGTAAAACGGCGGCTGGAAATCAAAGCGGAGATTGACGGCATTACCATCATTGACGATTTTGCCCATCATCCCACGGCGATTGCGGCCACGCTTGGCGCGCTGCGTGTGCGCTATCCCGGCGCGCGCTTGTGGGCGATCTTTGAGCCGCGTTCAAACACGCTGCGCCGCAAAGTCCTGGAGCGAGAGTTAATTAACAGCCTGGCCGTGGCGGATGAGATCGTAATCACGCCGATCTTCAAACCGGAAGCCGTGCCGGAACATGAACGCCTGACCACCAGCGCCGTGGTGAATGGCATCCAGGACGCGGGCAAATCCGCGCGCGAGTTGGCTGACGCGGATGAGATTGTTTCTACTGTCGCGCGGGAGATGCGCAGCGGGGACGTTGTGGCCATTCTCTCTAATGGCGGGTTCGGCGGCATTTATGAGAAGCTGCCACGCAGGCTGGAGGGTCTGCGCGGCGTGCATCGTTCATGATAGCCAGCGTGATCGGCGCCATCCGCAGCCTGCTGGCGCTGCTATTTTGGCTGGTGCTTGCGCCTCCCGCAGCGCTCATCGCTTTCCCCTGGACGCTGATTACCGGCAAAGTTGATTTTCTTTACTGGATTGGCATGGGCCTGGCGCTCATGGGCACAAAAGTTGCCGGCGCAAAAATAAAACTGGTGGGCCTGGACAAGATTGATACCGCTGGAACGTATATTTTCATGTCCAACCACGTATCGAATCTTGATCCGCCAATTCTTGTGCCTTTGATTCCCGGCCGCACCTCCGTGCTGGCAAAAAAAGAAGTCTGGCGTATCCCGATTCTGGGCAAGGCGCTGGACCTGGCAGAGATTGTGCCGGTGGAGCGAAGCAACCGCGATTCGGCCATCAATAGCATCCGCCGCGCGGGCGAGGTGATGCGGCACCACATTAATATGACGATCTTTCCTGAAGGCACTCGCTCAGCGGACGGACGGTTGATGCCGTTTAAGAAAGGGCCATTTCATCTGGCGGCGGAAACAGGCTTTCCCATTGTGCCCATCACGATCCTGGGGACCTACGAGATGATGCCGAAAGGAAGTTCATTCGTAAGAAGCGGCACCGTGACGCTGGTGTTTCATCCGCCGATGGACCCCAAGCAGTTCGCGTCAAGGGAAGAGTTGGTGCAAGCGGTGCGGAATGCGATCAACAGTGCGTTGCCGCCGGAAAGACAAAACCTTTTACCACAGAGGGCACTGAGAAACACGGAGGAAGAATAGGCCGCAGATCAACGCAGATGCGCGCTGACTCAGCTACCGCGCGATGCCAATAGGGATTGCCTGCGCTCCACTTTGGTCGAGCTTCACGTCAATCGAGCCATCGTCATTTTTATGCAGCATTGGGCCGGTGAGGGAATGAATCGACCCTTTGGCATCAGTGAACTGGACCTTGAACATGCCGGTTTCCAGAGGTTTGATGGCGTAAGAAAAAGTCGCGCCAGGCGCAAGAGCATCTTTGCCGAAGGTGGCTGTCGGATAATCGACGATGATGGTCTTTACCGGCTCGGTGCTGGTGTTGATGAGATTGATTTTGACTACATGGGACCGGCATCCTGCCAGAAGAAGCAAGAGAGAAGCCGCAATGAAATAAAAGGGCCGTACTTTGTTGAGGTCCATTTTTTATTTCTTCTCAATCACCCGCGCGGCCAGCACTGCGCCGTTGCGGTTGTCATGCAGCTTGAGGGGAAAGATCAGAATATTCCAGTTCCAGCGGCTTTTCTTTTTGGGCAGATGGGGCAGACAACGGAAGCTGCGGTCCACGTAGGTTTCCCGCGTGTCGGCCACGGTGCGGATAATGTCTTTCCACTCGCCGCCGAGTTCGGGAAATTCTTCAAAGCGATTTTTTCCGGAAAACCAGTTGCGCTTCTTCTCATACAGCCGGGCAAAGAATTCATTTACGTATTGCCATTCGCCGTCACGGTCAAGGATTTCCAGCACAATGTCATCGCCCATGGCCATGGCGATGCGGGAGTAAAAAAAGTCGCGCGCATCTACGACGACGGGTTTGCCGCGGCGCTTGGCTTCAAAAGAGCGGAGCGCAGAAAGCAGGTCGTCCACTGAGCTATAGCCTTTGAGCAGGTGCATATCTTC
>DATBCN010000844.1:0-3617 GCA_036270475.1 Candidatus Angelobacter sp.
GTGCCTGAAGGCAGGCGCAGGTTCACGCCGTCATTGATGCCTTCATTACCACGATCGAGCGAGCTGTACAGGTTGAACATGGCAGCATTGCCCTTGTAAACGTTCTGCGAGGTAAAGCTGAACATGTGATCATGGAACCAGTGCGTGCTCATGGTCTCGCGCCAGTCGCCGGGCAGCTTGGTAATGCCGCCGCTGCCGTCCGGAGCGCCTGCGCGGGGATCAGTAGCGTCAGTATTCACGCTAAAGATGCCCGCATGCACGATCGGCCAGTGATAATCATAGAACTGGTTCGGGAAGAAGAATGCGCCGGTAAAGCCGTCATTTTCCGCACCGTGGTGACCGTTGTGCTCGTGGGTGGAGATGGTGTTGCGTCCGAAACCGTTGTTCTTGGTTACATCGGCAGGCAATTTGTTGTGGTGACGAAGAAGGATTGGCTCTCCGTAGCGGCCCAGCACCAGGTATGGCGGAATGGTGCCGTTAAACGTCCACACTGAATTCGGGTCCTGCGTAGGCAAGCCGGGATGGAACTTCAATGGAATTGTATGTGTAGGATCGATTCCAGAGTTCAGGTTGGATGGAACCTGCGGATTATAAGTGTGGTTATCCTGAGCTTGGGCTTGCGAGGTTTCATAACCAACCTGCGGCGCAAATTGGTTAAACCTCTGGTGCGCCCACACTGGTCCCGGAGGACGGCCTTCAATCGGCCCCATGCCACCGCCCAATGCCGGATCAACAGCCTGGAGCGTCTGGTTAGCTTCCGCCTGCGGAACCGGAGTCAAACCACCGGTCAAAGGATTTGAGATACGCGGCGCCACGTCAAAACGCGGCATCGGCGTGGAGAAATCCTGAACGCCAAACAGCGGGCTGGCTGGTGCGCCGGTCGGTACGCCGCCGCCACCAGGGGCTCCGCCGCTGGCATAGGCGCTGTTAACAAAAGGATTCAGGCCGTGGATGGGGGCCAAAAGACCACCAGCCGTAATCAGGCCCATTTTGACCAGATCGCGCCGGGAGACTTTGCCCTGGGAATGGGCTTTTATGATCTCAGCCCGATTTTTCCGTGCATTCTCCGCTTCACGCTGGCGTGCCTTTGAGGCTTTTTCAGATACAAAAAAGCCATCATCTTCTTTATAGCTCATAGCTGCGCTCCTTAGATTTGTTGCAAAGACTTCAGATTTGAGACGAATCAACAACATCTCCGCGTGAAGGCACGCTTTGCGAAGGGAAGCCCGGAAGTATCGTAGAAAGTGGCCCTGTCCTGCAGGACCTATCAATTACGATAATGGCCTGGGCGTAGAGTACTCAATGAGCTATTAGCAATTGATTAGAGCAAAATTAGAAATTCTAAGAATCGAAGGTTTTAGAAAAAAACCGGCCTGCATTTTCAACCACTTGCCTTTTTGATTGGCAGCTTTACGACTCTTAACAATTAAAACTGCAGTTGCCCTGGCGCGTAAAGGCCGCCATCTAGGGCAAATAGCGATTCAGGAATCCTGGCTCGATATTTGTCATCTATTGGTTTATGAACAACTTGAAAACGTTTTTTCTGCTGACGTTGCTGACCCTCATCGCAATTGGGGTAGGGGATTATTTCGGCGGGCAAAACGGAATGGTCCTTGGTTTTATCATTGCCGGGGTCACGAACTTTATTTCGTATTTTTTCTCTGACAAGATTGCCCTGGCCATGTACCGGGCCCAGCCGGTTACTCGTGAACAGCTTCCACGCATTTACTGCGTGGTGGAGCAACTCACGCAGAAGGCCGGTCTGCCGATGCCAAAGCTATATGTGATTCCCACGGATTCACCCAACGCTTTTGCCACGGGACGAAATCCGAACCATGCCTCCGTCGCAGTAACCGAGGGGATTCTGAACCTGCTCGACGATGAAGAGCTGGAAGGCGTCTTGGCCCACGAACTGGGGCATGTGCGCAATCGGGACATTTTGACCAGCTCAATCGCCGCTACGCTTGCGGGAGCCATTACAATCCTGGCCCGCATGAGTTTCTGGTTCGGACTGGGCGGAGACCGCGACGATCGCGACCGGGGCGGTGGAATTCTTATGCTGATCCTGGCCCCTCTTGCAGCCATGCTGATCCAATTATGGGTCTCGCGCACGCGCGAGTATGAAGCGGACGCCACCGGTGCGGGAATCACGCACAATCCTGAGGCGCTGGCCCGCGCTCTGCAGAAGCTGGACGCATATTCCAAACGCGTACCCATGGTTGCTTCACCCAGCACAGCGCACCTGTTTATTATTCAACCGCTGATGGGAGTAAATTTGGGAAACCTTTTTTCCACCCACCCGCCGATTCACAAGAGGATTGAGAGATTGACGGGCCGTCCGGCGGAATACCAGTAAATGAATCGGTCAGCCTTGGATCAATCACAGGCGTCCCAAGTGGGGACGCCTATTTTGTTGCGCTGTAAAATTTTTGGCCGGTCCTGGCCACGGATTGCCCAAGGGGGCTTTCAACCAGCAGCAGATCAACTGTTTCTTTCCTGGGAAAAAGCCTGTGCGCTTTTTTCTCCAGTGCCACCATCACCGGTCCGAGCTGTTCATCGGTTACATCAGGAATAAATTCAACCGCCACTGCCTTGTGCGCATCTCCTGTAGGGTAAATGAGCTGGGCGAAGTACATTGCCGTCACTTGAGGGAAAATTTTTGCCGCAGTGGCAAGAGCCGTGAATATCTCTGCTGGGGGCATAGGCTTCGGTGTGGCCACCAGGACGCTTTGAGCCTCCGCTTCTTGCTCTTCCGCGCTTTGATCGCCCGGATGACGCCCCGCAGCCAGCGCTTCAAACTCCCATCGCGTGACGCGGCCACCGGGGCGAATCATCGTTGACTTTGGATTGTCCGGTTCAAAAGGATTGATGACAATCACCTGTGCCTCCGTGCTGCTCACTGCCTGAAAGAATGAGCTCCCTTGCAGGGCGATCCAGAGAATCTCTTTGTTCCAGTTGCGCAATGCCTCTTCATCGGTAAAGGCGACGGCCACCAAAAGGCCGGCGGAATCGTGCTCAAGAGAGAAAGAAGATGCTATGTCCGGTGGAATATCGTGGAGGCCGGGAGTGTCAGGATGCTCTTCACCTCGGATAGGCACCAGAAACCACGTCTCAAACATGCTTTCATAAAGCGCACGGCGGTTCTCCGGCGAATCATGATGGGCGACGGCGAGCATGGCCGCGGGCAGCGGACTCTGGTCAAACCGCGGATGGCCCGCGGGCGACGTTCCGGATTGACGCGACGCCGGAGCTGATGGGCGCGAATTTGATGGCCCAGGAGCGCCGTCATCCGACTTTTCGATATAGATTTTGGCCCGGCCAAAGCCGTTGCCCTGCAAAGTCATGGCCGCAGAAGCTTATATCAAGACCACGCCCTAACGCACAAAATCAGGCAGCCAGACGCCAGCCGGGTGAAAATACTCTTAAATCCAGTTTTTTAAAGTCTTCTTGGTTGTTTTGATCTTCTCACGAATTGACGCGCATTTTCGCCGCGTCTCATGCGATCTACCTAGGACGGGGGCGCAGGGTTACTTTGGGCATCAGTATCAACCCTTTTGTTGCTTGAGCAACCGAGGGCAATCCCCGCATAGTAGTAACAGGCGGACCACACGGTTGTG
>DATBCN010000845.1:0-2779 GCA_036270475.1 Candidatus Angelobacter sp.
GACCTACCTGCAATCCAGAGAAGTTGGTCTTAAGAACTAGTCGGCAAGATAGCTGATCTCTGTCCGCCGGATATTGTAACCTGCGAAAATCAATACCGCCGCGCTCAGGCAGACCAATCCCAGAACGGCCAGCCATGGAGACACTGGTTCGGCAACCACGGTAAACAACGCCATAAGACCATCCGGAGGAATCGTGACTGGACTAAGCTGTTTCAGATAGAAAGTTACGCTGAATTTTTGCAGCAGCGACGGTGCTACTGCGTGAAAAGACTCCCACAACAGGACTACAACGCCGGGGATAATCGGGTTTTTGAAAAGCAGGCTCAGCGCCAAAAAGATTGCGCCAAAGCCCAAACACGCCAGCACGGTAACAAGGAGATAAGCAGTCAAATGGCCAAGTCCGGGTCCATTGAAAACAAACGCTCGGCCAGTCGCGCCAAAATGACCATAGGCAAAAATGAAGCAGAGCAGGACAGACGAAGCAAAGACCAGTGAGGCGGTGAAGAAGCCGGCCAGAAACTTCCCTGCTACCAGCAACTCGCGCCGCATGGGTGAGAGGAAGTAGTAGTGCAGGCTTTTCTCTACAATCTCGCCGCGAAAGAGCCATGTAAACAGCCCCATGCAGCCAAAGAAAATCCCCACGCGCAGATAAAAGATCTGGAAGGTGTAGGCCAGAACCTTGGTGTCTTCTTCAATGCTGCAGTTGCGGCCCATCGGACTGGTCAGCGCGTGGATGCCAAACATCACCGTGGGAGCAAATGCCAGCAGATAGATCCATATGCTGCGGCGCATCCACAGAGTTTTCTTGATCTCAATGCGCAGGACCGCCGCCAATTGTGTTGCCCACAACTGCCAGGGAACCTCAGCCGATGACTTGCGTGTTGGAGCTATTGCCGCCGTGCTCATACAGTCCCTCCTCCGCTGCCGATCAGGTATTGATAGACGGAGTTCACGTCATCATCATTGGGCGCGACGGTATCCACGGCAAAATCCTCTTCCACAACAATTTTGTTCAGGAGTTGGTAGAACATGTCGGCATCCTTTGTGCGGACCAGCACGCCTTTGCCGTCATTGTTCAGCTTGGCTTCCACAACGTGATCTTGTGAAAACAGGCGCGAGGCCAGCAGTCCCGGATGCGCGCAGCGGACCAGTATCTGCATGGGATGTTCTTTTACCTCGGTGCGCACTCCGTGAATTTGCCCTTCCGCTACAACATAGCCAAAACTCATCAACACAACCTGGTCGGAAATCTTGTCCACTTCATGCAGAACGTGGCTGGAGATAATCACGTGCATTCCCTGCTTGCCCAGCGCTTCAAATAGATTGATGGAGTCGGCCCGGGCCATGGGATCAAGACCATTCAGCGGTTCGTCCAGCACCAGCACCGTGGGATGATGGGCAATCGCCTGGGCCAGCCGAATACGCTGGCGCATGCCTTTGCTGTAACCGGCAACCCGGCGATGGGCAGCCTCCACCATGGTGACGCGGTCAATCGCCTCTGCAGTCAGACGCGCGGCTTCACTTGCAGTCAACCCACGCAAGCGCAATGACTGATTGATAAATTCAAAGCCGGTCACGCCTTTGGGAAAGGAATCGAACTGTGTGCAATAACCAACATGGCGGAAGAACTCTTCTGGTTCATCCGGCGTAAGGCCCAGCACGCTGACGCGGCCTTGCGTCGGGCGGACCAGCCCCGTAACCAGATTCATAAGCGTGGTTTTGCCGGAGCCATTCGGCCCCACCAGACTGGTGACGCCGGGAGGCAATGAAAGGTTCACGCGGTTTACTCCCAGCACTTCACCATAAAACTTTGAGACGTTCTCAAAAACCACGTTGCTGTTTGTTGTGGGGCTCATGCGCGCTCCACCTCCCGCGCCTGCAGTTTGCGGTCAAGCAGCCAGAAGCAGAATATGCAAAGCGTTAGCACTGAGGCCCAGGCAGCCCAGAGCGGCACAACGTCAAAGCCAGAAGCATGGCGGTTGGCCTCGTTAATACGGAATAAATGCGCCCAGATAATTGCGATCATGTGGGGAAAATTGATGAGACTACCCCATTGGGTGCGTAAGATCGCATCAATCACGGCGCTCATCGGGGGCAAAAGGAAAAATACACCCAGCATGAGCGCTGTCGCGGCGATGCGCCATCTGACCCAAACTGCAAGAGCCATGGATAGCAGAGAGATCACGGCAATCCAGATCAAACAACTGAGAAAGATTGAGCCGGCCATCCAGTAGTTTTCGCGCAGCCACCCGTTGCCCTGAAGGTCTGCATGCACAAAAAAAAGAATGAGAGCAGGAATCCACGTAGTACAGGAGAGAAGCGCTCCCATCACGGAGACCTTTCCGATCAGATACTCCATGCGTGAAAGGGGCCGGCTCAAGTACAACTGCACTGAGTTATTGGCGAAGTCTTTGGTGATGGTTCCTGGGCCACCCCAGGCAGCAAGAATGAATCCCATGGTGGCTTCCCACCCGAGAAAGAGCACACACGTGGCGTTGTTCACAGTACGTGCCAGACTGGCGGCGGAATCCGCGCTGACTCCAAACAATGCCTGCACTGCGCCGCTATGGACGACATAAATATAAGCCAGACCAACCAGAAACGGCAGGAAGCACAAAACCGTGTACGCCGTGAATGGCCGTGAACTGAATAGAGTTGATAAACCGTAACGCGAGAGCACGGTAAAGCGCGACCATGCCGGAGTAAGCGCTCCGTGGTAGGCCTTGTAAGTGCGTTTATAGACGGCCATTGGCGCTCCCCTGTGGCTGCTGGCTTCCGG
>DATBCN010000846.1:0-6672 GCA_036270475.1 Candidatus Angelobacter sp.
CCAATTTTGGCAATTCCGGCGATTTTGGCAATCTCTTCTGTGGCCTTCTGCCTGTGTCCCTCAGCCAGACCCCCACCCCCATAAACACTTTTATTGAAAACAAAGGCCCAACCCCAATTCGACAGTCCTTTCGACTGAGCAGTCGAAGCCCTTTTTCCCGTTTTTCAGGGGCTTCAATGCGTTTCAAATCTCAGCCCTGTTTGGGCGTTTTTGCTGTCCGGTCGGCAGAGGGTCGCAGCGGGTTAAGAGGTAACCGTTCTCGGCTAAACTGCTGTCTGCTGATTGCTATTTTTTCAAAGATCGTCGAACTACAGTTTTTCCTCACTAGGAGGAAATAGTTCAATTTACCATTTGTTCGCCCATGGGTCAAGCACAAAACTCGCGGGTGCTGCCCTAATTTGAATCAGGCCGAATAAGGAAAGCACCACCTTTGCAACAAAACGAGAATCTACGTGCACCCCTTGGATTTTTCAACCGAAGAACAGAACAAACTTCAATCCGCCATGCTTCAGTCCCGCCTTGGCGGGACGGCTGAAAATAGCCCGGTCACGTTTCCTTATCCCGGCGTGCCGGGATGAGGAATAAGTGCCGGGTAAGCAGAGAAAAAGGTCCTTCCTTGCGCCGCAGGCCCGCGCGCAGCGCAGGCGGAGCACGCTAAATAAAGACCAGCCGAAGCCGAAACTGCTGCCAACGGTATCATGGATTTTTGAGTTCTCCCACCCAGGAAGTATGCCGATTGCCCGGTAGAGACTACGAACTCAGCCGTACTAGCCACCAAACCTTCCGCCGCGCTTTATGCCAAATATCACTGTCCCATTCCGCCTGGTTCAGATCATTGATGTACTGTCTGAGGCACGCAGTCAACTCTCAGGAAAGTTGGGTGCCTATGAACCCACCTTCGCTGGCCCCTCTTTCGGCGTCAGCGTCCAGTCGTAAATCCACAATAGCAGCGCAGTCAGTACGCCGATCCCGGTGACGACCCACCAGACTTTCTCCGGCTGGTGAACGACCTCCCCATAGTAATGCATCAGCCTTCCCCCAATGGGGCCACCGAAGATTGATCCAATGCCAATGGGAAGAAAAGCAAAGCCGAGATAAGTGCCCTGCTGTCCTGGAGGCGCCAGACGAGAGACATATTCGTAATATCGAGGTGAAAGCGTAATCTCACCCAGGGCTATGCCCGCCAGCGTTGCATAAGCCATCGATACTGAAGGATGAACGATTAAGAAGACAAAGGCCAGCGCAGAAATGAGCGTACCCAGCGCAATCGCTCGAAATGCGCGCATCTTTTGCGTAAGGATGCTAAAGGCCACAGTCAAAAGAATCACAAGGATTGGGCCAGTGCTCAACATCCGCTCGGTATCGGCATGTCCGTCGATGTAGTCGTGCACGTATTGCGGAAGGATGATGAACTCCTGCCAGTAAGCGATCCAGTAACCGGAAAAAATCAAAAGAAACAACATGAAGCGCAAATCGGTAATAACAGTCCAGAAGTTCTTAGCGGCCTGCCACAGGGTTGGCGGCGGTGCGTCATCGCTCCGCTTGGGCTCACGGAAAAAGAACAACACGGCAAAAATCATCGCGAATACACTGCAGGCTGATACCAGGAACACCTTTTCCACGCTCATCCGCGCGTGCACCCATGATGCCACCAGAGGGCCGGCCGCTCCGCCGATGTTCACCAGCGTGTAGTAAATGGAGTAGCCGATCGAGCGCACATTTTCTTTCGAAGCCCGCGCAGTGGTCCCCACCACGGAAGGCTTCACCAGTGCGATGCCAAAAGCGGGAAGTATAAGGATGACTGTTGCCAGTCCCACCAGAGGAATGTTGTTGCGCAATGGCCCCATCCATGGAGCGTTGAACGATCCCAGCAAGAAATACGAGCCGCTCAAGATAAGGTAGGCCAAAGAGAGGGCACGCCTGAAGCCAAGCCGGTCGGCAGTTGTGCCTCCAAACGGTGCGAGGATCCATACGGCGCCGCCAAACAGGCCAGCCAGTGTGCTCGATTGAACGACTGTGAGTCCCAAGCCTTCATGCAGGTAGCGCGGCAACGAGGCGAATGCAGCATAGTAGGAGAGCCGTTCAAAGACCTCTGTGAAGTTGGCAACCCAAAACGGCCGTTCAAAACCGGTTTTTATTTCGTTCAGCCGCTGCGAAAAGGACAAGATTCACCTCACGAAGGTTTCAATTATGAAATCTACAGTTTCAAATTGGCGGTCAGGCCTTGCTCCACAACCTGCCTGGGCAGGCCGGTAACCCGCACCACTTTAGTTCGGCTGGTTTCGCCGCTGGCTATGGTAACGGAGGAGCGCGGAATTGCAAACAAATCCGCAAAGAACGCAATTACCGCATGGTTGGCTTTGCCTTCAACGGGCGGGGCGGTCAGTGACAATTTTACGGCGTCTCCAACCATACCGGTGATGGCGTTTTTGCGTGCGCGCGGATGGACCTTCACGGCGAACGCTACTCCCCGCGCGCCTTCTGTCACTGAAATCATGCTAACGGAACCATTGTTTGACCGACAGAAGTAGCTCGGCTACGGCCACGACGATAAGCACGATTACCTGCGGGTTCTGCGTGAGATCATGCCGCAGCAGCCACATGAGAATTACAACCAGAACCAGCAGAAGCAGGTTGGCCAAAACCCCGGCCCGCAACACCAGCTTGTCTGGCGGACCATAAGCACGCACCAGATTGAGTAAGGCGGCAAAGATTACGGCCAGCCCGCCGCCAAAGAACCATGCTGAATCAAGCGATAGCCTTTTCAACATGAGGAACACGCTGGCAACCGTATGCAGGCTGCCGAAAGCGAGCAGTGTCCAGGCGAGAACGCGGTCCAGGGTTTTCATGTTTTTGGCCTCTCTCCAAAGATGGCCGAGCCAACGCGCACGCAGGTCGATCCCTCTTCAATGGCGACCTCAAAGTCGTGCGACATGCCCATGGAGAGCACGTCCATGGTGATGTCCGGCAATTTTCGCGTGGCAATGGTGTCGCGCAGGTCGCGCAGTAGCCGAAAGTATAGGCGTGCGCCTTCCGGATTTTCAGTGAACGGCGGTACGGTCATCATTCCACGAATCTGGAGATGTTCTAGCTGCGGCGCGGCCCGCAGCAGATTTTCCAGCTCGGGTGAATCAAGCGGGATGCCCGCTTTGTTTTTTTCTTCTCCAACTTTCATTTCGATCAGCACGGAAAGTTTTTTTCCGGTCTGCTCGGCTGATTGATTCAACCGCTCTGCAAGCCTCAAAGAGTCCACCGAATCGACAGCCTGAAATAATTCAGTGGCTTTCTTTGCTTTGTTGCTCTGCAGGTGGCCGATCAGGTGCCAGTTAGCATCTTTGCAGTCTGCTAGCGCTGCCGCTTTATCTCCGAATTCCTGCACGCGATTTTCCCCAAAAACGCGAATGCCCGTTGCGTAAGCCTGCCGGATTCGCTCCGGCTCCACGGTCTTGCTTACGGCCATCAGCGTAATTGTGTTCGCATCGCGGCCCACGCGTGCGGCGGCGCGGCCAATGCGCTCGCGGATGGCGGCGATATTGTCTGCTATCGACATGGGGAGAATTATACGGGGAAGATAAAACCTGCCACGGAAACACGTAGGCACGGAGAACAGCAAGAAAGATGAAAAGATGAAAAGACTTACCGCAGTTGAACGCGGGTTTTCGCGGATCAAGTCACCTGACACCTGAAGTGATTTCACGGGAGTGTTACCGGCCGACAAATTTTCTGGTCGTGGGTCATCCGTGCTAATCCACAGTAAATTTTCCGATTTTCCATCTGTACTTGCTGTTCGCCGTGCTTCCGTGTCTCGGTTGTAGGTTTTCGGCTACCGCAAGTCCACGCCCGCCACGTCCGGCATGCGGTGCAGCTTATTTCTTTTCCATTTCCAGCGGCTTGCGGGCAAAGTAGAACAGTGAGAACGCGAGCAGGCCAAACATGATTACGCCAAAGATATTGGCAAAGACCGGGTGGTCACCCATGAATGAAAGCTTGGTGCCCCAGGCAATCGAGTTCTCGGGGAGCCAGCCCTGCGTTTCCATCAGCTTCACAGCGATGCCCAGCAGTCCCACGATTCCGCCGGCGGCGATGAGTCCGCTGGCATAGAGCGAACCGGGGCTCACGTCGCTCTCCTCGGCCTTTTCCCCGGCGCGTTCGGCGGCTTTTTCCACCAGCCAGCGCACCACGCCGCCGCAGAAAATAGCCAGCGTTGTTGCCATGGGAATGTAGAAGCCAACGGCGAACGAGAGCGAGCGGATACCCAGCAGCTCCACCGCAATTACCAGAAACACTCCCAGCAGAATGAGGCCCCACGGCAGTTTGCGGGTAAGGATGCCATTGATCACGGTGGCCATGAGCCGTGCTTGCGGGGCAGCCGCCTTATCACTACCGATTCCGTGGACCCACTGGATCTCAATTTTTCCCGTCTGGGGATTGTACAAATAGTTGCCGTCCGGCACGTCAGGGGAGTTGAGAGCGTTGATCTGGACCATGCCGGCAACGGATTGTTCTCGCGTCGCGCCGCCTTTGTCAGCCGTGATCTTCACGCTGGTGCGTCCAAACTTGGTGTTGTTATCCACGGTTACACCGGACTTGAGGTTGTTGATGTCAACGGGAATATTGACAGTCCGGAATTGCTCCAGACCGCGGTCCATGCCGATGAGGGTGGCCCCAATCGCAAACACAGAGACCATTACACCCACCACCAGCGCCAACTGCTGCTTGGATGGAGTTGCGCCCACCAGGAAACCGGTTTTCAAATCCTGTGATGTGTTGCCTGCGTTCGCGGAAGCAATGCAGACCACACCGCCAATCGTGATTGCCAGGGCGAAGAACGCTGAAGCCGTCCATCCCATGACAAGAAAGACGGCGCAAGTCGCCATCAGAGTGGCAATGGCCATGCCGGAGATAGGGTTGGAGGAGGTGCCAATCAATCCGGTGATGCGCGAAGAGACCGTGACGAAAAGGAACCCGAAAACTACGACCAGCAGCGCGGCAAAGAAGTTGTTCACCACCGAGGTATTAGCGCCGGTCACGGGGAAGAACGTAAGCATTCCCCACATAAAGACCATCAGCGTGCCTGCACCAATCAGCGCCCACTTCAGCGGAAGGTCGCGCTCGGTGCGGCGCAGGCTTAGTACACCCGCCGATCCGGCGGCCAGGTCTTTAGCGCCGGCACGCAGGGCCGCGATGATTGTGGGAAGAGTTTTCAGCAAAGTGATCAAGCCCGCGGCAGCCACCGCGCCCGCTCCCATCGGACGGATATATTGGCGCCACAGATCGTCGGGCGCCATGTCCGCAATGAGTTTGGTGCCAGGATAAAGATTGCTGCTGAGGTGTGAACCAAAAAACTTGATGGCTGGCATCACCACCAGCCAGGCGAAGACGCCACCGGAGAAAATTACGCCGGCAATCCGCGGGCCGATGATGTAACCCACTCCCAGGTATTCGGTCGTGGTGTTGGCGCGGAACGAGCTGCCCTTGAGCCAGTCTGGATTATATGTAGGCGTGCTGGGCCACGCGGCAAACATGTTTTCATTCTGGAAGAACGTATACAACGCTCCCAGTCCCAGGCCGGCAAAAACCCGGCTGGCAAATGATCCGCCTTTGTCGCCGGCCACCAGTACATCGGCACAGGCAGTGCCTTCAGGATAGAGCAGGTTGCCGTGTTCTTTCACAATGAGCTGGCGGCGCAATGGGATCATGAAGCAGACGCCCAGGCAGCCGCCGATCAGCGCCAGCAACGTGATGCGCCAGTAGTCCAGCCCAAATCCCAGGAAGATCAAAGCAGGCAAAGTAAAAATGACGCCACCGGCCACGGATTCACCAGCCGATCCGGTGGTCTGGACAATGTTGTTCTCCAGAATGCTGGCCTTGCCAAACGCACGCAGAATACTGATGGAGAGCACGGCGATGGGAATGGATGCCGCCACGGTCAATCCGGCGCGCAAGCCCACGTAAACCGTGACCGCGCCAAACAACAACCCGAAGAACCCACCAAGCACCACGGCCCGGATCGTAAATTCCGGCCGCACCTCTTCCGCCGGCACGTACGGCTGAAATTTGGGTTCATCCACTTTTGCTGGTACGGTTTCGGCCACAGGTTCCTCCCCTAAGTTGTTCAGTAGCTATGTTGTTAAGCAACGATGAAATCGTGGGCAAGGTAGCACATTGGCAGGGTCAGATACAAATTCTGCCTTGGGCCCAGCAAGACCCGAGAAGGAAAAGGACTGCTTTGATTGCTCTATGCTGATTTCTGGCGCATGAACCAACAAAATCAAAGGGCTTGGGCGGCCCTTTTAGCCGCACAGGAACGTTATCTAAGTATATGATTTGTATGGCTTTACTTTGGATTACTATCTGGGAAATCAGCTAGAATTGCGCCTTGAGAATTGATAAAATATAAGCAGCAAATGAGCAATTCACGCACAACTCCAATGTTCTCAGACCAGGAAATCCAACAAGTTGCCAATGGTACTTCCTTGGATATTGCCAAGTGGGTACGAGCAACGGCCCGAAAACGAAATATATCTATTCTGAGGGTTTCGTCAGATAAGTTTGCCCGAGCAGTATCTCGTCTTTCCGATGCTGAAACCGATCTCGATCAGGTTGAAGAATTATTAGTAGCACTCGGAAGATCTCGCATTATTACTCCATTTCAGCGCGGTCTACTTCAGG
>DATBCN010000847.1:0-8348 GCA_036270475.1 Candidatus Angelobacter sp.
TTACCCAGCCTGGTAATAAATAGATGCGGGTACATAGGATAGAGATGGCGGCGCTCAAGTGAACTGGAGGCGGTGCCTGTTCCTGTTTGCGGGACTACGCTTATGGCAGCCCCGATGACGCGAATGTCCTTTTTCGCTTGACTGCGTCATAGACAATTCCAGTTTAAGACTTTTTATTGCAATGGTTTATATGTTCCATGCAAAAGCAGGACGATTTCACCAAGCGGGGTGGTTTTGGGCCTTGCAGCTTCCAGAATCGGTTGAACAGCCGAAGATTTCTGACCACAGCGACACGCAGGCGAGGGGCGCCTGCGTTCCACGGTTTCCTAAAGCTGCATTTAGCATAAAACGGTCCAGCGCCAGCGACAGCGTCCCAGGCGTCCAAACGGATCGCTGGCTCGGCCATTCGCGCGCGACAGTTTCCGCATGTTTGAGGATCGCTCTGCCAATTTACTGTCCCTGTCGCTCAGGATGGACGGCCATGCCGATGAGATACAGCGCCTTTTCCACCGAGGTGAGATATTCCGCATCAATAGCCCACGGCTTTTTGGTTTGCAGGCAGAGTGTGGCGATGATTTTTTTACCTTCACGCGCAATGATGTTCCGGGAAAATTTTGGACGGCCCATTTGGAGCAACACTCCCCGCTCGGTTGAGGGCGACGACCAGTTCCCCTGTCCAAACCGCCGTGTCAAGTCTTCCGCGGCGGCGGTGCGGAGCGCGGCAATAGCGCTGGCGTCGGCTTCTGTGGCAGTGGTGAATGCAAGCTTCATAGTTGGGTGAAATGCGCTGTACAGATTAAACCGTTTCCATCCCAGTGGTGATGATTTCCTTGATTGGGCATGATCTGTTGGCGTTGAGCGTTGGAAAAGTGAGTGCCGCGAGCCATTCGATCTTGGGGAACAAATGGTTTCGCGGAGCAATGCGCATTCCATCTCCGGTCTGCTAGACTCATCGCTTCAAAGGCGGTGTTGAGTTACCAATGTTTCTCCTTTTGAAGCGGAGAATCCAGAAATGGTGGAGCCGGGCGCCCTGGCTGACGCTGGCTGTGCTCATCGGGGTGCTGTATTTTGCCGGTTTTGCCATGATGCGATGGGCCGAGCCCGCGGGCAATCCCATACGCTCACTGACTTCCTACACCTACTTTTTTCTGGTGACGGTCACCACGGTCGGCTACGGTGACGTGGTCCCGACCAGCGCCGCTGGCCGGCTTACCGCGGGTGTGATTGCTATTGGAGGCATTGGCGCTGCCGCGGCTGCCGTGGGCAACTTGTTTACCTCGATTGGAAGCTTCGTTAAACGGCGGGAGAAGGGATTCGCGGAGTTCGATATGAAGGAACACATTGTGATCTTTGGCAATCGCGGGGCGGAAACAGCCGCGCTGATCCGGCAGTTGATTGCCGACGAACAATCCAGCGGCACGGAAATTGTGTTGTGCTCGCAGAGCACGGAGCGAAACCCGTTCCCTGATTTTATTGATTTTGTGCGCGGCGAGCCCACCAGCAATGACGTGATGGTCCGCGCCTGCGTAAAAGACGCCACCAAAATCATCATCCACTCTGCCACCGACTATGAAAGCATCTGCATCGCGCTGGCGGTAAAGGAAATGAATCAGCGCGCCGTGATCGTCGTCAGGGCCAACGATCCGGGCAAAGAAGTGGACATTGAACGCGTGGACCGCAACCGCGTGGTGTGCATCAAGGCGGTTGATGTGCCGATGATGGTGCGCGAGATCCACAATCCGGGAATCACCCAGGTGCTGGAGAAGCTGCTGTCTCCGGAAGGGCAGGACCTGCGCTGTCTTCAGGTCCCACAAAACGTTCCGGCGCTTAGTTTTGGTTTGCTGGCGCATGATTTTCGCGAGCGGCACGGAGCGATTCTTATCGGCATGCGGCCCGCAGGCAGCGGTTTGAACGGGCGAGCCATCCTGAATCCGCCGTTTAACGCCTCCGTGGAAGGTGGCATGTTCCTGGACTATATATCCAGTACCCCTATCAAAATTAACTGGGTGGAGATGAGGCAGGCCATGGCCGACCAGAACCAATCATGAGGCGCTACCATGTTTGAGAAACTGCTGGCAAAGCAACATATTCGCAATCTGGATTTGGAATCGGTCCGCGCGAACCTGGTGGAAAAGCGTGGTTGGAGTCCGGAGCAGGCGCAACAGGTGGAGAGTGATTACAAGCGCTTTCTTTATGCGCTGGCCCATGGACACAAACACGATATTCTCTCTCCGCCAACGAAGGAAGTGGACGAGTTCTGGCACCAACATATTCTGGACACCAGAAAGTACCGTGAAGATTGCAATACTGTTTTTGGCCACTATGTAGACCACACGCCGGGGCTTTCGGCTGAAAATCAGCGCAAGGCCGACGCAAAGCGGGAACAGATCTATGCGGACTATGACATTGACTCGGCATCATTCGATGGGGGAAGCCCTCGAGAGTCCAGCCATAATGGCGGATTCGACGGCTGTGGAAGTGGCGACTCCCATGGCAGCCATCACTCCCATTCTGGTCATGATAGTGGCCATGCGCATAGCGGGGAGGCTGGCGCCCATGGTGATTCGGGCGCAGGAGATTCCGGTGGCGATGGTGGAAGCGGGGGCGATGGCAGTGGTTGTGGAGGCGGCGGCTGCGGAGGCGGATAGTTATCGCACTTGAGCTATGGGGCGTGGATGCCTGATATCTGGAACTGGCAACGAGTTGCTAGCTTACGTTTTTTCCGTGCGTACCGGTGTTACATGTGCCCCGCAGCCGCTCTTTGGTTCAACCGGCTGGCCATGGCGAGGATGCAAAAAATGCTCCCGCTCTTCTTCCAGGCGCAGCAACTCCATGTAGACGCGTGACTGGTCCCAGCCCAGTGCGCGGCCAATTTTGTTAGCGGCCTCATGGCTGCAGGTTTCTGACCAGCAGGCGCCCAGCGCTACAGGCACGCGGCGCAGAAGAATGTCGCCCAGAGTGACTGCGGATTCATGCGCCACGGCTTCCACGGCTTCCGCCACCAGATGGCAGCTATGCGGGCAGAGCGGCTCGCGCAAGCGTTCGTCGAGTGACGCTGCGTGTGCAATTGCAAGCGCGTGGCGGCCATGCCATTCGGCAATTGCTTCCGCACAGCCGGTGGGAATTTTTGCTTTGCACGCCACCAGCCGCGCCCACTGGCGCACCGTGGATTCCACATCTTCTTCCAGGGCAGGCGAAGCAAAAACATTCATGGGCTCAGGGACATCGACGCCGAGCGCGCGCACAACGTCACGGGCCAGGCTGGCGGCTGTCGTCAGTTTGCCGCCAATCACTGAGATCAAACCGGCAGCTCCTTCATCGGCATGATCATGCAGCACATGTTTACGGGTGACTGAAGAAGACAACTTGCCCGGAGCATACGGCAGCGGGCGAATTCCGGCGAAGTCATAGCGTATGTCGGCCTGGGTGAGTCCCGATCGCGGAAACAAGCGGGCAAAGCTCTGGAAAAGGTATTCAATTTCCTGAGCGCTGGGCTGAGGATTATCGGGAACATTGGCGTCAGCAACTTCACTGGTGCCCACTAGGAACTGGCCATTCCATGGAATAACAAAAATCGGGCGGCCATCAATCGCTTCAGTGTAGACGGCCTGCTCCGGAGCGCCGGTAAATTTTGGCAGGACCAGATGCGAGCCGCGCACACCGCCGATCATTCGCGGCGTGGATATTCCTGATGCGGCAATCACCGTGTCCACCCACGGGCCGGTTGCATTCACAATGTGCGTGGCATGAACAGCGTATTCCTGGCCGGAAATGCGGTCGCGCAGGCGAGCGCCGGTCGCGCGTCCATTGCCGCGGGAAATCTCCAGCAGCTCGGTATGGTTGCACGACACCACGCCGGCGGCAACGCTTTCGGCCAGCCATTCCGCCACCAAACGCTCGGGAAATTCACACTGCGCGTCTTCATAGGAGTAAATGGACCAGCCGTTGCCGCTATCCAACTGATGTTCAAACGCTGACTTGTCATCGGAAAATGCGTGCTTGCCTCCGGCCCAGTGGCGATAAAGCCAAAGCCCCGTCCTGATGGCCAGGGAACTCCGCAGCAGCGAGCGTGACTTCCTGGGTAAGGCCAGCAGGAACTGCATGGGACGCACCAGATGCGGCACCTGGCTCAGCAGGCGTTCGCGTTCGCGCAGTGATTCCCGCACCAGGCCAATCTCAGCGTATTCCAGATAGCGCAGCCCGCCGTGAATGATCCGCGTGGAGCGACTGGTGGCGCCGGAAGAAAAATCATTTTGCTCAACCAACAGCGTGCGTTTGCTCCACTGCGCGCACTCGCGGGCAATGGCCACGCCGTTAATACCGCCGCCGATGACCAAAACATCAAAGCTCTGGTCCTGATTTGGGATTGAGCTGCTCACGCGTACATCTTATTTAGATGCTTTTTCGTTCTACGGCAACATTACTTCCGAACATAACTGCCGGAAGGGGACCGTTCACCCGTGGGAAAAGTCTGACTTTCAAATGACTTACAGGGGTACGTGGTCCAGCACGGCTTCCGTCGTCGCCCATAGGTCAGGGTCGATTTCAGGAAAGACGGAGTCGCGCAGCTCAATTGCTTCCAACTCCGCGAGCTTGCCGGCAGAAATTACATGGGTGGTTTCAAAACGGCGCCATATGTCCAGCAGGCAGCGGAACTGCTCCAGATGAGTATTGAACCGTTTTTCCGCGTAGTCGCGGGCGGACTTGGTAGTGATAAGAAATTGCCAGTCTGATGATTCCAGCAGCAGCAATTCACGGCATATCTGCTTTACCAGCCGCGTGGCGGTTTCATGGCCGCGCCATAGGCCGGTATTGGCCATCTGTTGCACGGCCTGCTCCGCGGGATAGATATGCTTCCATGTCCAGGCGGTGTCTTCATTCAGCCATACGCTGTTGTTGCTCTCCGCGCCCCATGATCCTTCAGGCAGGGCAACGTATGCCTCCGGCGGATATTGGGCGAGGTACTCAGGGCATGAGCTTAGCTTGATCCGTGACTCCGGCTTTGCGAATTCCAGGGCCACTTGCTTGAGCCACTCCGGCCCCTCAAACCACCAGTGCCCAAACAGCTCAGCGTCAAACGGCGCGGTCAAAAGGGGAGCGCCTGCGCCATTTTTGCCATAACGTTCCAGCGTTTCGGTGGTGATGCGGACAAAATGTTTCGCGTGCTCACGCGTACGTTCCAGCGCCGTTGCCGGATCATATGGCTTCTTCAATCCAAGATCGATCTTGGGGCCGGTAATTCGCCAATAGCGATTGCCCCCGGGCCAGCGCTTTTTATGGAACTCCAGATAATTTGCATCGCCCGGATAACCGCTGTCTCCGCTCCACACCTGCACGCCGGTCCGAGGATCACGGGTAAAGAAGGCTACATGCGCCTCCGGGTCTGGACTTTCAGCATAATAGGGGCGATAGAAATTCTTTTCCGGATGCTCGGAAGCAATCTCCAGCGCAAGCGGTACATTGCCCGCCATCAACTGGTACGGCGTAAAGCGGGTGGAACTATCCACCAGGTGGGTGTCCACGAAAAAGAATTGCAGACCGTTCTCGGCCAGGATTTCTTCCACGCCTTCCCGATAAAACGGTTGCCGGCCATGTGCCGGACTGGACGATCCGCTCAATGCAACCGGGAACTGCCACATTCCGGCGGGGCGATATCCGCATTCCGGGAGCCAGATGCCGCGCGGTTTTCTGCCAAAAAAATGCTCATGCGTTTCCACGCCGGTCCTGACCTGCGCGCGGATGGAAGCGTCAGTACCCAGCAGGGGAAAGTAGCCGTGGGTTGCGCCGCAGGTAATAATTTCAATGGCGCCGGTATCATAGAAGTGCTGGAAGCCGCGAATGATGCTGGAATTGAGTTCGTCAAACTGGCGCAGCGCCTGTTCATAAAACCGCAGCCAGAACCGTGACACCTCAATCATGTGTGGTTCATTCCGCAAAGCGAACTCGTCGGCGTCCTTGTGCGCCGCCTGGATTTTCCGCAGCAGGTACTTGGGAAATTCGTCCTTGAAAACCGGATGCGAGAGTTGTTCCAGCAAAATGGGCGAAAGATTCACATTCGCCTTCAGCGCCAGCCCTTGCAGTTCCAAATCCTTAAAGACCCGCAACAGCGGCAGGTAAGTCTCAGCCGCCGCTTCATGCAGCCACTCCATTCCATGGGGCCACGTTCCGTGATTGACCACGTAAGGCAGGTGGGAATGCAGGGCAAAGGTCACATATCCCAGCGGATTTTTTATGGAATTCTGATTCATCTGGAGATCAGCAGCCTGAACAGGGAACAGGGCATCAGGCCCCTCTTTAATCAGGCCCCTCTTTAATAGATGCAGCCGGCACGAATGTAAACATCAAGTTTACTACATTTACTGGAGTAAGATGGGGCGTGTCGTCCAGTGCAACAGAGTTCGCTCTTATCGCCCGGCAAGGCAAGCGCCTTGAGTATTTTTCCATCTGGTGGCACATCTGTGAGGGTGTGGCCGCGGTGGCAGCGGGAATAATTGCCGGCAGTGTTTCGCTTGTTGGCTTTGGCGCTGACAGTTTTATTGAAGTAACCTCGGCGGTTGCGCTGTTGTGGCGTTTATCGAACATCGTGGATGAAGAAAACCGGGAGAAGAACGAAAGGCTTACTCTCAGGATTGTTGGCATTTGTTTTCTTGCCCTTGCCGCATATATCTCTTATGCCTCTATTGCCAATCTCCTGCAAAAACAGGCTCCGGACCATAGCCCCGCGGGAATTGTTGTGGCGCTCGCCGCTTTGATTGCCATGCCTTTGCTCTCCCGTGCTAAAAAGCAGGTTGGCAAACGGCTCCAGAGCCAGGCAATGGTTGCGGACGCGCGGCAAGCGGATTTCTGCGCCTATCTTTCAGCCATTCTGCTGACTGGTTTACTGCTCAATGCCGCCTTCGGTTGGTGGTGGTCTGATCCGGTTGCGGCCCTGGTGATGATTCCAATCATCGCAAAGGAAGGGCTGGATGCTTTGCAGGGAAAAACATGCTGCGACGCTGGCTGCAAACAAGCAGTGTGCAAGAAATAGAAAAACAATCAGCCGTGCCAGGGGATGCGTCTCGCATCTCGTTTGGCGAATTTTTTCCAGCGGCTTAACTCTGCGCGATCTTAAAGCTTAACGGAGCCGGTGGCAGTTCTTTGGCAGGCTCTTCCGTCGCCAGCAGGTTGGCCACTGAATCACTCAAGCTCACGCAGTTGCAGCCACGCCGCTTGGATTCATACAGGGCCTCGTCGGCATAGCGCAGCAGGATGTCCGGCGTAAGCACTCCGTCTTGTGAGAAAGAAATGCCAAACGATGCCGTAATCTTGCCCAGAGCGTGTCCTGCATGTTGTAAATCCAGTTTGTGGACGGTATCACGCATCGATTCGGCACGTTCGCGCACACTCTCCAGGGAAGTGTCAGGCAGTACGATAAGGAACTCTTCTCCACCGTAGCGGCAAACAATGTCCTCAGTGCGCACGGAACGCTTAAAGAGCGCGGCCACTTCTTTCAGCACAATGTCCCCGGCAGTGTGGCCAAAGCTGTCATTGAACAGCTTGAATTTGTCGATGTCCGCCATGATTACGCCCAGGCCGGTGTGATGGCGGCTGGAGCGGTGCAACTCCTGTTCCAGAGTCGCTTCAAGAAAGCGGCGGTTATACAGGCCGGTAAGCGGATCACGGATGGACTGGTCATGCAGCTTTTCGCGCAGGCGCAGGTTGGCCAAACGCAAGGCCGCATACTCGCCGCCCTGCTGGATCATCGCCAGCCTTGCTCCGGTAAACAGCTCCGCGCTGGAGGCGCTGATATGCAGAATGCCCAGCGTTTCACCCAGCGCCGCCAACGGCAGACATGTGTAGAAATCTGGAATGCTTCCGGCAAAATGCCTGCAGGCAAGACCCTGGGAATGCTCCATGCGCAAGTGGAGACGGCCGCCGCGCATGGCGCAACAATCTTCCGGCGACAGGATGTGCTGCGTGGGACTGAGTGATTCGCCCCAGCTCGCCATCACTCCCATCAGGTTGCGCGAGCTATCTATGGCAAAGACCGCGCCGGCGCTGTTGGGAATAAACTTCTGGGCGTAGGCGCCCAGAACTTCATAAGCCTCCGGCGCATTCACGCAGATCTGCAGATTGGCTTGCAACTCATTGAGCAGCTTGCCGCTCTCGGTTTCAGTCTGCAATTGCATCAGTGAGCCTTCAAGCTTGGTCTGGGCGTGCAATGCCGCCTGCTCAGCGATGCGCAACTTCTTGGATTCCCTGATAACCAGCAGGAACAGGACTGCCATGAGTACGCTAAAGCCGCCAATACGGACTGCGACGCTGCGCTCCACTTCTCGAGCACGCAACTGTGACGCCTGGTTGCGTTC
>DATBCN010000848.1:0-2983 GCA_036270475.1 Candidatus Angelobacter sp.
TTTTCTGCTGGCGCAACCGCCGTCGGACTTTCGCTTAGCTCGGATGGAGAAGTATCGCCGGGCGATCTGTTGCGATTCACTTTTCCCAGCGTCAATGATGTGCTCTGGTTTTTTGTTGATTCAGTATCGCCCACAACTACCTCGCCCCTGAGCAGCCGTCGCGGACAATTGGTCACAGCCCAGGGCACGACGTCCTATTGGGAGAAGCTGACTTCTTCACCGCCATCTGGTGTTCTGCCGGTCTGCGAACGCATCACCATGGATCTTTTTGTTCAACGGGACGCGGGTGAAATCTGGAGCATGACCGATCTTGGCCTGGCTCCTTTGCATCCGCGTTATTGGGGCAACCTTCCTGACGACGCAACGCTCTTCTCCACTGACTCTCCTGGTCCCCTTGCCACGGAGGCGCTGCATCCCCGCTTTCCTTTGGGCTTTCCTCTGGTTGACGCTGCCCAGCAAGGTTTCTATCTTCCTCTCGGCGTGCCGTCGCCCGTGGCGAGTCCGCCTCTGCCGGAAGAACTGACCGCTGGCTTTTTTCCCACCACTACGGCAACGCATTCGGCGTTGAGCGAGTTGGAGCGCGACGGCTTGGCGGAATTCAACGCAAGCCTTTTCCTTGATCCGTCTTTGGCTGGCGCCACTTCGCTCGATCTTCTTTCCGAGGCCTTTTACATCCGCTATCAAAGTCCAACGCCGCGCCGCCTTATTGGGATTCATGCGGCACTCGAAATAGAAGAAGCCACCATCATCGCTGCGCCTGATGCAGTCCAGCGTGGATGGTTCCAGTCCGGGGAAGATGCTCTGGCCTCACCGCCGCAATCCTCGCCTTTGCAGCATCCTGAATGGTGGCACTTTGCCGACTGCGCCCAAAAGCAGGAGATACCACGCGTCAGTGAGCCGCCAAAAGGGCAATTTCAGACATGCGATCTTGAAGAGCGCAGAGTCACTCCACCTTTGCTCACGCTCCAAAAAGTGGACGACAACAGCTATCAACTGCTCTGGGCGTCAATGCCCGGCGCAGTGGATTTTCTGGAAGAAGCTCTCGATCCATATTTCGCCACCGCTGCCGTGAAGCGCCAGACCAGCACGGGCAACGTTACGATCTTTGGCCAGTCTTCTGGCGACTATTACTATCGCGTTCGCCGCCAGATTGGATCGGCATCCAGTGACTACTCGAATGGTGTAGCAATTCGGATTGACGTTGCCACCGGCTGGAAGGAAGAGACCGTTGCGGGCTATAACGACCAGATATTGTTCAATGTGCATGCCGCTCTTCTGCGCATGAGCGCCGCGCGCGGTGACTTTTTTGCCGTCCTTGCTCTGCCATCGCACTATCGTGAACTCCAGGCGTCTGCTCACGGTTTGCAGCTCAAGGCCACTCTGGCAGACGAGCCTGCCACTCTGAGTTACGGTGGCATCTACCATCCCTGGCTGATCGGTAGGGAAGAAGATGATCTAAGCAATCTGCGCGCCACGCCGCCGGATGGCGCTGCTGCCGGAATCATGGCCAAGCGTTCCACCGCTCGCGGTCCTTGGATTTCGCCTGCCAATGAAAAACTGAGCGGCGTTGTGTCGCTATCGCCCGTAATCTCGCGCGATCACTGGCAGCTCCTGCAGGATTCACAGATCAACCTGGTCCGCCAGGAACCGGCTGGCTTCCTCTGCCTCTCGGCACTCACACTGAGTGACGATGATGATCTGGTTCCCATCAATGTTCGCCGGTTGCTCTCATTCCTGCGCAAGACCGCTGTGCTCGTAGGGAATCAATATGTGTTTGAACCCATGAGTGATGTATTTCGCCGCGGGGTCCAGCGCGGATTTGAAAAGCTGCTGGATGAACTGGCGCGCCGCGGCGCATTCGCCGGACGCAATCAGAACGAGCAGTTTCAGGTGGTGACCGATGGCCGCCTGAATACCGCGATCACTGCAGATCAGGGAAGGTTTTACGTTGAGTTGCGCGTCGCGCCCTCATTGCCTCTGCGTTTTCTTACTGTGCGGCTGCTGCAGCAGGCGGACCGCACGTTCGTTACGGAGGGGAGGTAGCCATGGCGAACATTGAAGAGATTTCCCCTTATCCGTTTAGTGCGTTTAATTTTTCCGTGGAGATCAATGTTCCTTTTCTTGGGCCAACGTTGTGCAACGCAGCTTTCGCTGAATGCGACGGCCTGGACATGACCATGGACGTAAAGACAATTCGCGAAGGCGGCAACAATACGCAGCAAATCAAGCTGGTGGGTGCGGTGAACTACGGCCAGCTTACGCTCAAGCGCGGCATGACCAGTAATTTCGATTTGTGGGACTGGTTTGACGCGCAACAACACGGCAGCCCTGCGCAACTGCGCAAGGACCTTCGCGCCGATGTTGACGTGGTGCTGATGAGCCGCGAGTTCTCGTCGAAAAGCAAAGGCGAGCGGAAGGAACTGGTCCGTTTCATCCTGAAAAAGTGCCTGCTTACCAAGCTGAAAGCCCCGGCGCTGAACGCCAAGGATGGCATGGTGGCCGTGGAGGAAATGCAGATCACCTATGAATCCATGGCGCTCAAGCGTCCGCAAGGGGGTGGCTAATGGCGACCGCGCCAATCAACACTCCAAAGCAGGTTGGAGGTTTGGCTAAGGCTGAACTGCGCCAGCTTGACGCCGACTTCAATAATGAGATTAATTCAGACAAGACCACCAAAGTGCAGTTCAATCCTGATTCTCTCAAGGTAAGCTTTGCCAACCAGATCGCCCAGCCTTCTGGTTCGGGTGATCAGAACGGTCCGCAAGCCCGTCAGTTTGTGGGTGCCGGGACCACCAAGCTTTCTGTCACGCTGTATTTTGACGTGACGGCGGAGTTGCCTGTCGAACTGCCTCAGGCCAATGATGTGCGCAACCGGACTGCGCGCGTCGCCTACTTCATCACGCCTACCACGGAAGGCAGCGGCCGTTCGACCAAGTACGAACGGCCGCTGCCTTCCGTGGTAGGCGTGATGAAGTAGGCGACG
>DATBCN010000849.1:0-2504 GCA_036270475.1 Candidatus Angelobacter sp.
CATTGGAGATCCACTCAATATTGTTGCCTATAGATTCAAAATGAAACTGCCGTTCCATTCTGGAACTTGTGCTGAATACTTTGCTTGCAGATCAAGAGGACTTTAGCTAAAGAGAAACTTTTACAGTTTCGGGCATTCATAGAAAAATCAAACTTTAAGCAGCATTGCTTTGTTGCAAATAACCACTGCCGTCTTTTTCAAAATGTTGGCGCAAAATAATTTCTCTGAGCACGTGGTGCTGTGCATAAGGAGGCAGTGTGTTTTGTGCAACTCCGCTCAGTCTGTTGTCATGGTTTCGCGGACGGCGACTTTTCTTTTCATTTTAGCGCTTCCTGGTCTTCTCGAATTCAGCCCCCTCACATTCAAGGGTGAAACTTGGCTTCGGCTCAAGCCTGTTTCCACCAAACCAACCCAACCTTCGTAAACTGATACCATAGATGTGAAATGACAAAGAGAATAGCGGTTTTGTTTTCACTGCTGCTGGTTACATATTTGGCGCAGCCGTTGCCAGGACAGACACAGTCAGCACCGGATCAGGATTCACGACCTCAGCCAGCGTCCACGTCTTCGGCTAACGGAAAGCAGCCCGCCACGCCCTCCGTGAGGGAAGAGAGCACCACGGTTGGAAATGCTGAGTCTGTTCCGCTACATATAAAAGGAAAGCTGCGTTACTTTGCCGTTGAGTCTTTTCGCCCTGGGGTTTATCCAGTGGCGGCGTTTTATACCGGATTGACGATGGCGAACCCACCAAATGCCTATCCGCGGGAGTGGCGACAGGGATTGCCCGGCTTTGGCCGCAACTATGGCGACTTCATGGCGAGTTGGGCGTCCGTGCAAGGCGGGAAATTTGTGGTCGCATCCGCCGTTCGAGAAGACCCGCGCTATTTTCCCTCATCCAGCAGGAATTTCTTTGCCCGCAGCATTCACGCAATCTGGTTTGTCGTGATTGACCATGGCGACAACGGACGTCCGCGGCTGGCGCTGGCAAACATATCCGGAGCCCTGGCGGGTGGTTTTGTTGGCAACGCTTATTTACCCGATCCCTACGCCAATACGTCGCATGGCCTCAGCCGCAGTGCTTTGGCCTTGAGCGGCTTTGCCACCAGCAACCTGGCGGACGAGTTCCGGCCGGAAATCCGGCGAGTCTTGAAAAAAATGCACCTGCCATCGTTGGGCTATTAGGCTTGCTGCATCAAGTGTGTTGGCCGTCATGCTGAGAGGTGCTGCGGTGGTTCCAATCCCACAATCGAAGCCCATGATCGCTGCCTTCCACGGCCAACGCGGCTTTGTAGCCAGCCCCTGGATGGAGTGCATGAAAGCGCCAGCGAGAAAAAAATTCATCTCCACTCTTGACCTGCAATAGCGCGGCTTCCTCTCCGGGCGCAAAGGCGACTTCAAAGCTGTCAAGAGGGATGAAAAGCCCTTCGCCGCGGGCCTTGATGTAGGCTTCTTTACGAGTCCAGCAGTTAAAGAATGCGCCCACGGTTTCATCGGCCGGCAGAGATGCCAGCTTGGCGCATTCCTCCGGTGAAAAAAACCGTGTAGCGATCTCTCCGGTGGCAAAGTCGGCACGGATTTGTTCTACGTCCACTCCTAGCTCCACATTGCGCGCCACCGCCAGCAGTGCAATCTCACCGGAATGGGAAAGATTGAACCGGATGTCCGAAGCATCCTGTGGTGCAGCCAGGCTGGGCTTGCCGTGCGGACCATATGCAAACTCGATCTCGTGCGGCCCCACACCCAGATATCTGCCAAGGAGTTGCCGCATCACGCCACGCGCGACCGTAAATCGGTTCCGGTCTTTGGCGAAATAGAAACGATCAGCCCGTTCAATCTCAATGGCAGCCAGGAATTCACGGTAGTGCTGTATCACCGCTTCAGGCTGGACCAAGCCAATGCGCCACACGTCAACGTCGCGCGGCCCAAGGCTTCCGGCGTCAACCGGAGCGACCCAATCCTGTGCGTCATTCAGCATGAAGAATCTTCCGTGCTCCTACTGACTAAAGCTAACGCCACGGCACTGTCCAGGCAAATTGATTTGGAATTCGAGTCGATTATAGGCGATGCAACTGTAGTAGATTTGCCCGGAAAACGCTGTTTTGCAAGAGGCGCATGAACTCGCGTTCCAGTCCGTGCCGGCCGCAAAGAATCTGCTATCCTTTTATGCAGGAGTTCTGGAGGGTTCCGTGCTCAATAGAAGCGCCAAAAGCGTACTGGCGATTGCTGTGATTACGGCGACGCTCATGATGGTTGGCTGCCCCACTCATGCCAATATTGCTGATATCACAAAAGATCCAGGCCGCTATGCCGGCAAGGATGTAAGCATTCATGGCTCTGTTTCCGAGTCATTCGGCGCGTTGGGCAATGGAGTTTTCCAGATTGACGATGGCACCGGCCGCATGTGGGTCTATAGCCAGAATTTTGGCATACCCGGCAATGGCAACAATGTGAAAGTCGTCGGACGAGTCGAGCAGGGTTTTGCCCTGGCTGGACGCAGCTTCGGC
>DATBCN010000850.1:0-3469 GCA_036270475.1 Candidatus Angelobacter sp.
CTGCCGCCAATCGCTGTTCCAACTCCGCCTCGACCAGTCGTCGCCGCGCCGATTGCAGCGCAGACAAAACCTCAAGCACCTCTTCAATCCCCGCCCACGCCCGTCGAAACGCCGCATGCCATTGCTCCGCCGCCGCCACCGCCGCCCAAGCCACCTGTGATTGCTGCTCCTACCGTTCCACCAATGCCCGCAATGGCAACTTCGTCCGTCAATGTCCGTGCGTCGTCCGGCGCTGCGGGATTCAGCGCAACTCCCGGTGCATACGACATTCAGCCTGCAAAGAAGAGCGGCAAATCACTGGAAGAAATCATGGGGACCAACTGGTTTCCCAAAGTGGCCATTACCCTCATTGTGATCGGCGTTGCCTTATTGGTGGCGAGCAAGTGGGGAGTCTTCGCGCCATGGTTACGGGTCTTGATTGTTTACACGGGCGGGGTGGCCACTCTTGCCGTAGGCATTTTTGCCGAACGCAAGGAGAGATACCAGACTCTTGGCCGCGCCCTGATAGGCGGTGGCTGGGCCATCATTGTGCTGGTCACGTATGTCCTGCGACACGCGCCATCCATGGCGGTCCTCTCCTCGGACCGGTTGGATCTTCTGCTTTTGCTTACAGTCATTGGCGCCATGGTCTGGCATACGCTCAAGTACAACTCGCAGCTTGTGACCGGCGCGGGATTTCTGCTTGGCTTTGCCGCCATCACGCTGAACCCTGACCCGCCATACAACATGGTCGCCGGGGCTTTGCTGGTCACGGGCATGACCATTGTGGTGCTGCGCTACCGTTGGTTTGAGCTGGAAATTTTCGGCATCCTGGCCAGCTACCTCAACCATTTTTATTGGCTGTATTCCATCTTTGAACTTGAAGGAAAACGCGCTCAGTTTCCCCGCCACACCGTAAGCTTGTTGCTGGTGATCGCTTACTGGGCGGTGTTCCGCTTTTCTTATGTGTGGCGGAAAGTCTCCAGCCATGAAGAAGAATCGGTATCAACCATCGCGGGCCTGCTCAGTCCATTGCTGTTTCTCGGCGTGATGAAATATCAGTCCTTCCATCCGGAATGGGCTTTCTATGCGCTGCTTGTCATGGGCGCGGTGGAATTCGGCCTGGGCCAGTTGCCGATTTCACGCCGCCGGCGTGCGCCGTTCCGTGTGCTCTCCAGTTTGGGTGCGGCATTGATGGTTGCCGCTGTGCCGTTTAAGTATTCCGGCAACTCACTGGAGATGATCTGGCTGGCCGGTGCCGAAGCCTTCCTTCTGGCTGGCATCTTCACCGGCGAACGCCTCTTCCGCGGCTTTGGCTTGATGGTTTCATTCATCGTCGCAATGTATGCCGTGGTCATGCGCGTTCCTGCATTGCTGCAGGAGGTAATGAACGAGCAGCCGCATTATCATGCCGCACTTGGCATTGAACTGGCGGTGATCGCGGCGGTGCTCTATGCCAACTCCCATGTTGTCCGGCATTTCTGGCGGGAAATGTTTGCCAAAGAGATGGAACACCAGGCATTGCGCGCTCTATCTTTTGCCGCCAGCGCGTTCGCGGTGTGTGCCGTGTACGCTCTTGTTGCCGACAATGCAATTGCCGTGGTGCTGGCGTTGTTTGTCTTTGCTCTGGACCTGCTGGGCAAACAATTCTCCATCGATGATTTCATTTACCAGGGCCATTGGATCGCGGTGGTGTCCATTGTTCAGGTGATCATTACCGGGCGGAGTCTGGGAGTTGTATGGCACGGCGTGCCGGAACGCGTTCTTACATTTGTGCCGGTAGCGGCGTTGCTCTACCTCAGCTCGCATGACGTGCGGCTCTCAAAGACGAATGCCAAAACGCTCTTTGCTGGAGGCTACACGTGGGCAGCTTCCGCGCTGCTTACTCTCCTGATCGGCTATGAAGCGCCGGAGCCATGGATCGCCACGGCCTGGATCTGCCTGGCCCTTCTGCTTGCCGGCGCGGCGCGTTTCCTGAAAGACCGCGCATTTCTCTGGCAGACGCATGTGCTCTCCCTGCTTGCCGCCGGTTGGACACTTTATGCCAGCTTTGCTCCGCAGTATCGCGGGACAAGGGTTCAACTCATCAGCGTCGGACTCACCGCAGGCTCACTGTATTTGCTGAACTGGATCATAAATATCACTGAGGTTATCGGCGATGAGCGCATCTCGCGGGGCTATTCGTGGGCGGGATCTCTGCTGGTAAGCTGGCTGATCTGGTATCAACTGCCCGCGATTGATGTCTCATTGGTCTGGGCAGTTTTTGGGCTGGCTTTGTTTCTGATAGGCGACTGGAAGTCATGGAGCTTCCTGCGCGTTCAGTCCTATGTCGCGCTTACATGCAGCTTTGCCCATATTTTTTATGCCAATTTCAACGTGCTCAAAGCGCCGGGCACGGCCCGACCGGAGATCTATACCGTCATTCCACTGGTGGGAATTTATTTCTTCATCTACTGGCAGCTGCGCGGGAAAAAGGCCTCTTCTGCCACTGAAAGCATCCTGAGTCCGGACAATCTGCTTGCCTGCCTGGGCACTGCCACGCTGGCCGCGCTGGCCCGCTTTGAACTTCCGCTTGACATGGTTGCAATCGGCTATGCGGCACTTGTGATTGCCACCCTGCTTGCGGCCTGGCGCACAAAACTGCAAATCTTTTTGTATCAGGCCTTAGTCTTGCTCGGCATGACGGCCTTCCGCGTCTCCATGTACAACTTCTACCATCTGCATGAGCTGTTCGGTTCCAGCTTGTCTGCCGCCATCTGGACGATTGTGCTGCTGGCCGCTGGTGTTCCCATCTGCCTGGCGATTCGCAGAAGCACGCCACAAACCTTGACTGGTCCCCAATGGGCTAGAGGGTTGGCAAGCCATTGTGAACAAGCTATGTTCTTTGTGCCGTTCGTTCTGATGGCAGTGTTGCTGGCCTTGAAAGTAGTACCGGGAATGATCACTCTGGCATGGGGAGCTGAAGCCGTTGCAGTGTTTGTGCTGGCGCTGTGGGCCCGGGAACGCAGTTTCCGGCTTGCGGGACTTGTGTTGTTGATATTGTGCGTGGCCAAGATTGTTTTATGGGACGTTTGGCAACTCAATGACCCGACAGCGCGCTACCTGACCTTGATTGGGGTAGGCGTACTGATCCTTGGAGTTTCTTATCTCATCTCCAGAAACCGGGAAGCGTTGCGCGAATACTTATGAAGCGTCTGATCATCTTGATTTTTGTTCTGGCTGCCGCCTCTGCCGCGCTCTATTACTCCGGGCGTCACCGGGAGGAGACCCGCGTGGGACCAGAAGCCGTGCTCAATGCGCTGGCGGATACACAACGCGAGATCAGTCGGGTGCCGGCCACTATGACGCGCATCTCGAACGAAGAAGAAATCGCGATCGGCAATGCCCTGGCGGAACGTTACTCCATGCAATATGGAACCGGCGATGCCCAAATGCAGGACTATGTGACCGCCGTTGGCCGCAAGGTTGCCGTACACGCGCGGCGCAAGTT
>DATBCN010000851.1:0-5606 GCA_036270475.1 Candidatus Angelobacter sp.
CCAAGCTCAGCGTACTCGAAAATCTACTTTGATCTGCATGGGGTAGCCGAGCCAGCCAAAGATGTCGATGTTGTCCCAGCCCTCTTTGTTGTCGCCGCGCGGCGGGTAGTAATTAATTCGGACTTTGTGGTGGATGTTCCCGTAAAGATCGGGATAGAGCTCCGGCTGCAGAATGCGGTCAAGCACAGAAAGCTTGGATTCTTCCTTGGTCTTGAATGAGCCGGGATCTTCCAGCACTTCACCATCGCGATTACCCAGGATGTTGGTAGAAAACCAACCGCTCATGCCCAGCATGCGCGCTTTGAAGCCCGGAGCCAAAATCGTCTTCATCAGCGTCTGGCCGGTTTTAAAGTCCTTACCAGCGATAGGCGCATTGTTGGCCTTGGAAAGCTCCATCATCACCGGAATATCCACGGTGAGATTCGGAGCGCCATTGGCGAAAGGCACGCCCTCCATCAGAGCGGCATAAGCATAGATCATGGAAGGAGCAATCTTCGGGTCGTTGTCTTTCAGGCCCTGCTCGAATGCGTCCAGCGACTCATGCACTTCGCTCTGTTTGATAAACGTTTCTGTAGAGGCGCACCAGATCATCACCAGCCGGTCAGCCTTGGATTTCTTTTTGAAATCGCGAATATCCGCGCGCAGTTGCTCGGCCAGGTCTTTCTTGTTCTTCCCTTTCTTCACATGTTTACCGTCCAGCAATTTCACGAAGTTCCGGTCAAACACAGCCTTACGCGGTTTGATCGACTTCATGAACGGTTTGATCTGGTTCAGCAATTCTTTTTCCAGCACGCCGGCATTCATCGCGGCGGCATAGGCGTCCTCTTCAAAGATGTCCCAGGCGGTAAAGACCATGTCTTTCAAGTTGGCCAGTGGGACAAATTTATTGATCTTGGGTGACCGGTTGTCGGTGCGCTTTCCCAGCCGGATCGTGCCCATCTGCGTGAGCGATCCAATGGGTTTGGCGATTCCCTTGCGAATGGCCTCCACGCCGGCAATAAATGTGGTCGCTACAGCGCCCATGCCAACAATCATTACGCCCAGCTTGCCGCGGGCAGGAGCTATCTTGGTTGCAGTCGTCTTTTCAGCAGAAAAAGCCATTAATTTAAGGAACCGTCCTTGGGAAGTGGGCCAGTTAAAATGGCCCACTAACAGTATCAGCGTCTAGCGATTCGTTTACGAATCGCGTGCCTTCAGGCAGACGTTCATCGCGTCAGCGATGAATTTCATACCGCAGGTGTTCGAAGCTGTTGGAAACACCACTCACCCTTGAGAGAAAGGTGAGTGGAAACTTGTTATCTTCTCGTATTGAGAGAGCTTTGTAAACTGTGAATGCAAAAACGCCTGTCTCAAAAATGCACTGACAGCGCCTTCACGCCCCGTAAAACCAGTCCCGGCTTCCATTGGATGTCGTTGTACGGCGTTGCAAGACGCAATTTTGGCATGTGTTTAAGCAGCGCCGTGATGGCGATTTGCCCCTCAAGCCGCGCAAGTGGTGCGCCCAGGCAATAATGCGCACCCATTCCAAAAGACAAATGCCTGTTGTTCAGCCGTGTGATGTCGAACTGGTCCGCATATTCGAATTGTTGTTCGTCTCGATTGGCGGAGGCAAACACCACATATACTCTCGCCCCGGCTGGAATCGACACTCCGCTGATTTCAATCTTTTCCGTGGTGTAGCGCTCTGTTGCCATCTCCACCGGACTATCAAAACGGAGCATCTCTTCCACTGCGGATGTAATCAGCGAAGAGTTATCCCGCAGCTTTTCCATTTGCTCGGGATGCATCAGGAGCGCCAGCACTCCATTGCCAATGAGATTGACAGTTGTTTCATGCCCCGCGATCAGAAGCAGGAAGATCATGGACAGCATTTCATCTCCACTCATCCTGTCTCCGGCCTCCTCAGCCTGGATGAGCGCGGTAGTAAGGTCGCTTTCAGGGCGTTCTTGCCGCAGGCGAACCAACCGGCGAATGTAACGTAGAAAGGCAATCACGCTGGGAATGGCTGTTAGCGCGCCAATCTTCGACGATTGAGAGGTCACAATCGCATTGGACCAGCCATGGAATTTGTGCCGCGCTTTGTTGGGGATGCCCAGCATCTGTGAAATCACCGCGACCGGCAGAGGCAATGCGAATTCAGCGATCAAATCCATCCGGCCACGCGGCTTTGCGAATTCAATCAGCTCCTCCGTAATGGCCTTAATGGACGCTCGGAGAGTTTCTATCAGCGCGGGAGTAAAAGCTTTATGCACAAGCGTCCGCAGCCGGGCATGGTCCGGATCGTCCACATCAAGCATGTTTCGCTCTAAAGGCCGGAAAAACGCGGGCGTCCACTGCGGCTTTTCGTTGAGATATACCTTGTCTTTAGAGAGCCGCTTGTCTTTCAGAGCACTGAGCGCATCCTTATACCGGGTGATCAACCACGCAGTATGCCCATCAGAAGTAACAACCTCCAGTACCGGATGATCGCGGCGCAAGCGGGAGTAAAATGGATAGGGATTCGACCTGAATTGTGGTCCGGCAAGCGTTAAAAGCTTCTGTGGCGGCATTTAAGAGTGCTCTGCAGTTCGCACACGGCCCTTCCAGTGCGACCACACAAACCATGTGATCCCAGCCAATAGCAAAAGAATAATTACAGCATCCAGCCGGTGGAACCACTGTTTCAACCGCGGATCTTTGTCCCACTTTTCGCCCAGCTTCATGCCGACCCAGGCCAGCGCAAAACACCACGGCCATGATCCGATGAAAGTAAAAATGTGGAAACGAAGCCGGGGCATTTTCGCGATGCCCGCAGGCAGAGCAATAAATGTCCGTATCACGGGAAGCAGGCGGCCAATCAGCACCGCAGCGGCGCCAAAGCGTTTAAAAAAACGCTCCGCCAACTCCAGTTCATGCCGGCCGATAAAGATATACGACCCATATCGCTCCACCAGCGGACGGCCGCCGTAATGGCCAATCTCATAGGCAATCACTGAGCCAACATTGCAGCCGATGGCGCCAGCCGTCGCCACCAGAAGAAGATTGAACGCCACATGCGTCAACGGATCAGACTGGCCCGAGTAAACCAGATATCCGGCGAACGGCATGATGATCTCCGAAGGCAGCGGAATGCAGGCAGACTCAATGCCCATCAGCAGCAACACGCCGAGATAGCCGGTTTTCGAGATTACGGCAATGATAAATCCGGCCAGCGAGGAAATAATTTTTTCAATCATCCGGTGGGTCTTTTTAAGGACTGTCTGTTTTAGAAATCCTGGGAATCCTGGGTAAAGGTATAGCCTGGCAATGTCATGCCGGCGTCTTCCTTGGCGATTTTCACGCGGATGGTTTCTGCTTCCGGCGCGCTTACCTTGGCCGGGCGCAGCATGGCGTATTGGGTGAACAGTTCGCCGTAAACTTTGGTGACCAGGAAGTTGTCGCCGTTCTCATCGCTGCGCCAGACCTGGCCGGCTTGTACCGCTTTAACCATGAATTCCAGAGTAATGAGTGAGGCTCACATAGGTCAATGCCTGCGAACCATCATTAGCACTCAGCCATCAGCATTCAGCCCTTGCTAACTTCGCTTTCTCCGTGCCTCCGTGGTAGGTTTTTTCTCCCGATTGCGGCGACTTCCTCAGTCCGGCAATTTACCGCTGAACAATTCTTCTAACCCCGCCGCCGGGCAGCGTACGCCCACATAAAACGTGCCGAACAGGGCATAAACAGCGCTTACTTCATCAAAGCGCATCTCGTAAATCAGCTTTTTGAAGATGAGCGGATCGTCGGCAAAAAGGTCTACGCCCCACTCCCAATCGTCAAAACCGATCGATCCGGTGATGATCTGCCGGACCGTTCCGGCATAGCGGCGGCCCACCAGCCCATGCTCTTCCATCTGGCGCTGGCGTTCTTCAATCGGCAGGCTGTACCAGTTCTTCTCTTCGCCGCGACGGCGGTCCATGGGATAAAAGCAGATGTAACGGTTCGGCGGAATCTGCGGAAACAACCGCGGACGCATCGCCTCGGTCTGGCGCTTGATCGTCTCTTCTATCACCGCATTCCACTCCGGCGAATGCGGCTGAGTTCCCTGCTCACGCAAAGCGCGATACATCTTTACGGAAGAGTCATACAGGCCAAGTTCCACCACCGAAAGATACGACGTGGTCTGTTCCAGGTAATCGCTCAGGCGCAGGCGTGAAATGGCCAGTTCGGCGGCCTTGAGCTGGTCAAATGAGTTGCGGAAATGGACCACCAGCAGGTCGCCCTTATGTCCCAGCAGCGAAAACAGGGCGGTTTGCCCGGCAACGTCATTTTCCATCTTGAGCAGCGCCGCCGAGGCTTCCGCGGCAATCTCATGCTGCTGCGCCTGGCCCAGCTTGCGCCATTCCGCCCAGCGGAAACGGAACATCTGGTGCAGCACACTGGAGCCTTCCAGCGTAAGCGGCACCGCGTGCAGGTCATTGTCAGTGATTTTTATCTCTGCCTTGGTAGTCGTCGCCATGTTCGTCCTTGCCCTCTGCCTATTGTGATTGTAAGCCCGCTGCTTTAAATTCTGAGTCTATGCCTGTTGCAAAAGCGTCCGTCGCAAAAACGACCGCTGGAAAAAAGACCGCTGCCAAAGCGCCCGCCGCCACGGCCAAACGTGTATCCAAATCAACCGCCAACCCGACGCAGGCCAAAGCGCGCGCAAAAACCAAAGTCTCAAAGCCCAGCCCGCAAAAGGGCAGATATGACCCGCTGGCGCCGGAACGCGTTCAAGACATTCTAAATCGGCTGGACCAACGGTACCCCGGCGTTCGCTGTGCTCTGCATCATAACAGCGCCTGGGAGCTGCTGATTGCCACCATTTTATCCGCCCAATGCACTGACGTAATGGTGAATAAAGTCACGCCCGTTCTCTTTCAGAAGTACCCTACGCCCCAGGCGCTGGCGGCAGCCATTCCTGAAGAGCTTGAGCCTATCCTGCGGCCCACCGGCTTTTATCGCAACAAAGCTAAATCCGTGGTCGGGGCGTCTAAAGGGATTGTGGAGACCTTCGGCGGTAATGTCCCGGACGAGATGGACAAGCTGCTGACACTGCCCGGCGTCGCGCGCAAAACAGCTAATGTGGTGCTTGGCTCATGGTTCCGTCAGGCTGTGGGCGTGGTGGTGGATACACACGTTCACCGCATCTCCCGCCGCCTGGAGTTGACCAAGGCTCACGACCCCAAAAATATCGAGCAGGACCTGATGAAAGTGCTGCCGCAGAGCAGGTGGATCGATTTTTCACACCAGATCATCCACCACGGACGCTCGCTGTGCATTGCGCGCAAGCCAAAATGCGCTGACTGTCCGTTGGAAAATATCTGCCACGCCGCGGACAAGACATGGTCTACGGTAGAGATACATAAATCGGCACAGCCGTAGACGGCAAACCTGCCACGGAGACACAGAGGCACGGAGAAACAAATGAGTTATGTCGGCAAATTGATGCGACTGCTTTTCCCCCGATTGCTGGCGACGGTCTGCGGTATCGCTCAGACGAAAGATAGCCCGGCCCCGATCACCGATCCCGCGCAGATCACCTCCAAAGAAAAGTTTGACGTTCAGCCGCTCAGCATTGAAAAGCTCTTCATGTCATACAGCATCAG
>DATBCN010000852.1:0-1934 GCA_036270475.1 Candidatus Angelobacter sp.
AAAAAAATACCGCGGCCTGTAGAGCGGAACTTCATTGGCGGACCGGCTGAAACATAGCCAGTCGGGTAAACTTATAATTATGGTGCTTCGAATTGTTGGAATCTTGCTGGCCCTGTCCTTCCCTGCTGCCGCAGGCGTCATCACGGATGTGCGTGGCGCGCTTGCCCGCAATGACCTTAAAACGGCTACGGCTACGCTGGAGAGCTACCGCGCACAACACGGAGTAGACCCGGAATATCTTGAGGCGCTTTCCTGGATGGGCCGCGGCGAATTGGCGGCTGGCGATTTTGCCCAGGCTTACAAATTCAGCCAGGACACGCAAAAACAGACTGTTCAATTTCTTAAAGGCGCGAAGGTTGATTCACAGCCGCATGTAGCCATAGCTTTAGGCGCGGCGTTTGAAGTGCAGGCGCAATCTTTGGCGAAACAGAACCAGACGGAAAAAGCTGTCCTTCTTTTGCGGGATGCGCTCAAGACATACGGCGGCACTTCCATTCGCGCGCGGCTACAGAAAAACCTGAACCTGCTGACGTTCATAGGGAAACCGGCGCCACCGCTGATAGAGCGCGAATATCTGGGGCCAAAGCCCGCGTCCCTGGCCGACCTTAAGGGATCCGTAGTCATGCTCTTCTTCTGGGCCCATTGGTGCGGCGACTGCAAGGCTGAAGCGCCGATTATCGCCAGCTTGCAGTCAGAATTCGCGAAGCAAGGTTTAGTTGTCGTGGCGCCAACACAGAGATACGGTTATGCGGGAGCGCAGGACAACATCTCTCCGGAGCAGGAGACGCAGTACATTGAATCTGTCCGGCAGCGTTACTATGCTCAACTTTCCAACGATGCGGTGCCGGTAAGCAAAGAGAATTTTGATCTCTACGGCGCCAGCACCACACCGACTATTGTGTTGATTGCGCGCAGCGGAAAAATTTCTTTGTACCATCCGGGCGCAATGCCCTATGGCGAATTGCGTCCAGAGATTGAAAAGCTAATCAGCGCAAAGTAACGCGCTCTTCCCTCATTAGACTTTCTGCACCGCCTGGGCCAGGTTGGTGAGGCTGCTCTTGGCGTCGCCATAGAGCATGCCGGTAACGGGCTTGAAGAAGAGCGGGTTCTCCAACCCGGAAAATCCCTTGCCTTTGCCGCGCTTGAGCACAACCACGGACTTTGCCTTGTCCACTTCAATGATTGGCATACCAGCAATTAAACTCTTAGGATTATCACGAGCGTCTGGGTTCACTACGTCATTCGCGCCGATCACAACAGCCACGTCCGTCTGCGGCATTTCAGGATTGATCTGCTCCATTTCGTAAAGAGATGAGTACGGCACATTGGCTTCCGCCAGAAGCACGTTCATGTGTCCGGGCATGCGTCCGGCAACGGGATGGATGGCGTACTTTACGGCGATACCGCGCTCTTCCAGCAGATTCCCAAGTTCGCGGCAGGCATGCTGCGCTTGCGCCGTGGCCATGCCGTATCCGGGAACAAAGACCACCTGGCTGGCATAGGCGAGTTGTACGGCAACATCGTCTACACTCACTTCGCGCATGGTGCCGCTGACCGCGTTTTCCACGGCCACCGTGGAGCCAAAGCCGCCAAAAAGAACATTAGTGATGGAGCGGTTCATGGCGCGGCACATCAGGATGGAAAGAATAAAGCCGGAAAAGCCGTCCAGGGTTCCCGCGATGATCAGCACGTTATTGCCCAGCACAAAGCCGGTGGCGGCGGAAGAAAGTCCGGCATAAGAATTCAACAGTGACATCACCACCGGCATGTCGGCGGCTCCGATGGGAATGACCAGCATCACGCCAAAAATAAACGCGCAGCCCACCATCGTGTAGAAATAAATTGGAACGGCAGGATTGATCAGCCAAGTGATGAACGATCCGATCATCAAAATAAACAGTCCCAGATTCACAATCTGCTGGCCTTTAAACATG
>DATBCN010000853.1:0-2144 GCA_036270475.1 Candidatus Angelobacter sp.
AACAGCTTTTTGGCTGATGGCTAATGGCTAAGTGCTAATGGCTTTTTTGGCCAAGGGCTAAGTGTTAATGGCTTGTTTTTTGGCAATTTCTTGCGGCTCAGCCTGCTACATAGCCCACCCGGGGGTAAGCTTTTTGTTGCAACCAAAGGAGAAACCCAATTCGACCGAACGGTCGATGCCCCTTTTCTGCCTCGTTTCGCCCTCGAATCCCGTTGTTTCCTTCCGCCGTCCCAGTTGCCATTTGCTAGTTGCTAAATTGTCAAAGATCATCCCACCAAGCTATTTTCCCGCCTTCAAGCGAATTCTTCATTCTACCATTTGTTCGCCTTATTGTAAAGCTAAAAACAAGCCTTGGGAGTGGTGCGGTTACAATGACTGCTGAACTCAAAGGAGCCACCATGCCCCTGTCCTTGAGCCGTCGCGCCGCTCGTACCGTGCCATCCGAGATTCGTGCCATGTCAATCGCATGTGAGAAGGTGCAGGGCATTAATCTGGCCCAGGGCGTTTGCGATACTGAAGTCCCAGGGCCGGTGCGTGAAGGCGCAAAGCACGCGATCGATCACGGTATCAACAGCTATACGCGCGCGGAAGGGCTGGCGCCTATCCGTGAAGCCATCGCGGAAAAGATGCAGCGCTTCAATGGCGTGGCCTGCGATCCGGAGACGGAAGTAATCGTCAATTCAGGCGCAACCGGCGCGTTTTATGCGGTCTGCCTGGCGCTGCTGAATCCGGGCGATGAAGTCATCCTGTTTGAACCTTATTATGGCTACCACCTCAACACGCTGATCGCCGCGGAGGCCGTGCCGCTCTATGTTACGTTGCGCGCGCCGGACTGGACCTTCCATCTGGAAGACCTGGAGCGCACAGTCACGCTGCGCACGCGGGCAATCGTGCTGAACTCACCGGCAAACCCTTCAGGAAAAGTTTTTGCCCGCGAAGAGCTGGAGTGGATTGCCAACTTTGCCAAGCGCCATGACCTGTTTGTTTTTACCGACGAGATTTACGAATACTTTATCTTTGCGGGCCGGCATATCAGCATGGCCACGCTTCCCGGCATGCGTGAACGGACCATCACCATGTCCGGCTATTCCAAGACCTTCAGTATTACCGGGTGGCGCATTGGCTATACCGTTTGCGACCGCCGCTGGGCCCAGGGCATCTCCTATTTCCACGACCTTATATATGTGTGCGCTCCGGCGCCGTTGCAGATCGGCGTGGCCGAGGGGATTCGCCAATTGCCGGAAAGCTTTTACAACTAGATCGGCAAAGAGTATGTGCAGAAGCGTGACATGCTGTGCGACGTCCTCAAAGAAATTGGCCTGACGCCTTCCGTGCCTAAGGGCGCGTATTACGTGCTGGCCGATGCCTCCATTCTTCCCGGAAAAACCAGCCGCGAAAAAGCCATGCACCTGCTCCATGCGACGGGCGTGGCCACGGTGGCCGGCTCGGCGTTCTACCACGGTGACGGCGGCGAAAATCTCATCCGGTTCTGCTTCGCCAAGACCGATGCGGAGTTGGCCGAGGCATGCAGGAGGCTGAAGGCCCTGCCATCTGTTCTACATCCCGACCCTGAGCTTGCCCAGGGCTTAGCAATCAGCTCTCGACAGTCAACCCCAAAACCTTGAAACACAGAGGAAAGGAGTAAGCGGAGGGAAAAACTTGCGCAGAAAGAATTACTACCCTCCTTTGCCTCTTTTCCTCCGTGTTTCAAAGGTGTTTCTTTGAACGCTCAAGACCTCTCAGCTCTTCTCCCTTCGGAAGTCTGGGGTCGGGATTTCAGAAATGAATATAATCTAGCGCAATGAACTTCTCTCAACTGCTGTGGGGTGTAAACGTCTCACACACTGCTGGCGATCCGGAAATTTCCGGCCTGGACTACGACTCCCGCCGCGTGCAGCCGGGATTTGTTTTTGTGGCCATGCGCGGCGAAAGCAGTAACGGCAACAAGTACATTGACACAGCGTTAAAGCACGGCGCGGTGGCCGTGGTCACGGACTCAAAGACCGAGCACCGGAGGCCGCATGTTCCCTGGGCCGTGGTCCCCAACGGACGCCGCGCTCTCGCCCGCATGAGCGCCAATTTTTACGGCCATCCGGCGGAAAAGCTCAAAATCATCGGCATTACCGGCACCAACGGAAAAACCA
>DATBCN010000854.1:0-1596 GCA_036270475.1 Candidatus Angelobacter sp.
ACATGACTGGTCTCTGTGTAATTCAATGTCGTCGGCTGGCTGAATGGGTCCGCGTCAATCTTCGCAATGGCACTGCGCCGGATGCACGGGCATGTTGGATCGTTGGGATCATTGGCGACATAGGAGATATTCACGCTGTAAACCGTACCGTCATTGTTGACGTCGCCTTCAAGGACGATTTGCGTGGGCGAAACCGCCACCAGCCCAGACGCCACCATGGAAGGGTGGACCGTGGGATCTGAATACATGCTGGCGCCAGGATATCCCGCCATGTGCAGATCTCGGACGGTCTGGTCCATGAACTCCCGCGCCTGCTGGCTCAGGTCCAACTTCATGGCTTCCGAACTTGATCGCTTCTGCATATGGTTGATTTGCTCAAACACCGCGCCTGAAACGGTGGCCAGAATGAGCAGGCTGACCAAAAGTTCCAGCAGGGTATAACCCTGGCTGCTATTCTTTGTTGCGGTTGCGCCGATTGGATTGGAGGTGTGCTTCATTAGAAGTTCCCTCGCAATTGGTGCAACGTATAAGGAAGCGTGAATTGCGCTGCTGCGGCTCCGTTTCCCAGATTGGGCTTGGCGCTTACGGTCACCAGTTGGGTGGAAGGCGTAGGACCGGCGTCGATTCTCCACCGGACATCATAGGTAACTCCAACGCCAGAAGAGCACATCACGTAGTGCATTGAATAATTCGGCAGAGGCGCCAGGGAATAATTAACTGACCCCGAGAATGCGCCGTCTGTGATCAAATCCGAGCCACCGGGCGCAGTCTCAATGCTAAAGGTGTTTCCCGCGCAGTCTGCCATCCTGGTCTGCGCCGCGGTCCCAACCGCTTTTTTGGGGATGGCAACAATTTTTTCCATGGTGCTTTCCGCTATAGTTGCCGCGGTGGTGTGTAGCTTTGAGCGTCCGTCATTGGCCGTGGCCACGGCAATCACCACAATGCCCCCCAGCAGTCCAACGGCAAGCACCGCCATGGCGATCATCAACTCAATCAAGCTGAAGCCGCGCGCAAGTCTGGCTGTCGTTTGTTTGACTGGCTTTTGACGCCGAATTTGGACCAATGTCACCATGGATAGTGATCTAGAACCACTGACCGTTTCCATTTCCTGAAGGAATATAAATCCAGGTTTTTACCCTGCCCGTTGGACTCACCGTAACCGCTGCATAAGTGATCTCACCGCTCGACCGCTGCATTTGCAGATGCTGAACCCATCCCCATCCCGTATTCAGGCACGCCGCAGTGGCTGAATTGCGCTGGCAAGGCAGACCGCGTGAGTTCCAAGCCAAGCTTGGAGCAAGGGTGTCCATCTGGCTATGTACTGGATAATGGAGGACCGTTAAATCCAGGGGGACGGGCGCGCCAACGTTGCCGACGGTTATTTGCCCCGGAAATGTGGTAATCGGCTCATTGGCGCCGCAAACTCCATTTCCATCCAGGTCGATACACACCTGCGCCGGGACGATTCCCGGCGGAGAGACCAGCACTTCATAAGAGGTATTGTTTTGAGTGGCGCGAATGCGCGAGTCCAGATACACGGCTGCCAGCTTCTGCGTAGCTCCTTTGAGCCGCGAATTGTCGATTGCCTTGGTAAGA
>DATBCN010000855.1:0-8052 GCA_036270475.1 Candidatus Angelobacter sp.
ACAAATCCACTTTCAATCCGAAGACGAAAAAGTATTTTGCATTTTCTGATTCCTACGCTCCCGATCCGGGCAACTGGCACAAGGACTGGTGGACCGAGGCGGGCTATCCCAATGGACCAGATACATGGGAGGACCTCCGCGTCGGCGCCAAAAAGATCAGAGACAAATCAGGCATCCCCTGCGGCATCGGCTTTTCCCAGGAACTGGATACCAGCATGGCCATGCGGGCCCTGTTGTGGTCATTTGGCGGCGCGGAGCAGGATGAAGCCGGTAATGTGACCATCAACTCCAAGAACACCATTGAGGCCCTGAAATTCGCCAAGGCGTTCTACACGGAAACGGAAACGCCGATCGTCTTTACCTGGACTCCGCCCTCAAACAACCAGGCGATGCTGGGCGGCCAGGTGTCTTATGTGGCCAATGCCATTTCCATCACGCGCCAGGCTGAGCGCGAGAAGAACCCGCTCAACAGCAAGATCATGATCTGCCGCGCACTGAAAGGCCCAGTCCGCAGGATTGCGGCTGAACATGTAATGAACTGCTACGTAGTCTGGGACTTTGCGGAGAACAAAGACGGCGCGCAGCAATTCCTGATCGACTACATTGACGCGTTCCATGACGGCTTTGTCGCCGGCCAGTTCTATAACTTCCCCTGCTTCCCAACGACCGTCCCGAACCTGAAGCAGGAAATTGCGAAAGACGACCGCGCCGATCCAGCCAATAAGTATGCCGTTCTGGGTGACGTGCTGGACTGGGCGACCAATGTAGGCTATCCCGGATACGCCACCGCTGCCATTGACGAGGCATTCAAGACCTGGGTGATTCCGACCATGTTTGCCAAGGTGGCGCGCGGTGAATCTTCACCAGAAGATGCCGCGAAGGCCGCTGAAGCCGAATACAAGCGTATCTTTGACAGGTGGAAGTAAAAACCAGACGGCAAAAACAACACGGGGGATGGATGGCTGTCGTTCAGACACGAAATGTAACCAAGGTATTCAAAGAAGGAGAGCTGGGCGCAGTTAACAACGTAAATCTGGAAACCCGTGAAGGCGAGTTTCTGGTTTTCCTGGGGCCTTCTGGTTCTGGGAAAACCACTCTTCTGCGCATGATCGCCGGACTGGAAACGCCCACGTCCGGCGAAATTTTGATTGGCGGCAAAGTGGTGAACGATCTCACGCCGCGTGAGCGCCGCATTGCCATGGTCTTCCAGAGCTACGCGCTCTACCCGCATCTCACCGTATATAAAAACATTGCATTTCCGCTGAAAGCACAGAACGTTCCCAAGCACTTGCACAAGGAAAAAGTCGAGTGGGCGTCATCGCTACTGGGAATAGGCGCGCTTTTGCAGCGCAAGCCGCGCGAACTCTCCGGCGGCGAGCGGCAACGGGTTGCGCTGGCCCGCGCCATTGTCCGCGAGCCCTCGGTTTTCCTTCTGGACGAACCTCTTTCCAATCTTGACGCAAAGCTGCGCCTCTCGGCCCGCGAGGAACTGGAGCGTTTTCATCGCCGGGTGGGAACCACCACGATTTACGTGACGCATGACCAGGTGGAAGCCATGGCCATGGGGGACCGCATCATGGTGTTGAATAAGGGTGTAGTGCGGCAGATTGGCACGCCTAAAGAAGTTTATGACGATCCGGCTGACACATTTGTGGGAACATTTCTTGGTTCACCGCCCATGAACCTGATCGAGAACGACGGCGTAATCGTGGGCTTCCGTCCGGAGCATTTCCGGCTGGCGGAAGACATGCGGGAAACGGACAAAGTCAACTTCAAGTTCCGCGTGGAGAACGTGGAATACCTGGGCGCTGAATTTATTCTTTCCGGTTTGCTCATGGGCGGAAAAGCCGATGGCAAAAAAGTTATCGCCCGCCTGCTGCTGGGGCACAGTTATGAAGTTGGCGCTACATACGATTTTGCCATCCTGGAACGGCATTTGAAGTTTTTTGATCGCACCACGGAACAGAAGGTCCCGGCGAGGGCCCTGACATGGCAGTAACCGCCGGGAAGATTAAATCCATTGGCGCTGCGCAGAGTCCGCTGCTGGGCTTTGCCATGTTCAGTCCCGCGTTGCTCTACATTGGATTGCTGATTGGCGCGCCATTTGTGCTGGCGGTTTTTTATGCCTTCAGTGACGCGAGAATTGGCAGTAGTGAACTACATTTTGTGGGATTAGAGAACTTCCGCAGCATCCTGCAGAGTCCCAGCTTTATCAAGGCGTTGCAGAACTCCATTATCTTCACGATTTGCGCCCAGATCATCGTGATGGTGTGCGCGAACATTCTCTCCATTGCACTGGAGAAACCATTTCGTGGCCGCGGGCTGGTGCGCTTCCTGATTCTGCTGCCATGGGTAGCGCCCGTATCGCTGGGTACGATCGGATGGAAGTGGATCCTTGATTCCATTTATAGCGTAATCACCTGGGTGCTGGTGTGGCTGCATTTCGTTAAGCCCTATAGCGGCCCCTATTGGCTGGGCGAACCCAAACTCGCTATGGCCTCGGTCATTCTGGTGCATTGCTGGCGGTTGATTCCTTTTTCAACGGTGATCCTGCTGGCTGGGCGAAGCGCAATCCCCAAAGAGATCCCTGAAGCCGCCGCGATTGACGGCGCTGGTTTCTGGCGGACGACATTTCAGATTAACCTGCCTATCATGACGCCAATCCTGAGCGTGGCGGTGCTTTTTGGCACGATCTTTACCTTTACGGACATGACGGTGGTTTACATCCTGACTGCCGGGGGTCCGTATGATTCCACGCAAACGCTGCCCTCGCTGGCGTTTGCAACGGGCATCCAGGGCAGCGATCTGGCCGCGGGCGCGGCAATCTCATTGTTCCTGGTGCCGGTGCTGATTGCCATTGCCTATCTCATGCTCCGCGTCGCTCACCGCACGGAGGTGATCTGATGCGGCGCAAACTTTCACACAAAATCATCCATGTGGCTGTGCTGGCATTTTTTATTGTGCTGCTGGCGTTCCCGTTCTACTGGATGGTGATCGCCACATTTAAGGAGAACTTGGACCTTTATAACGTCCTGAACAATCCTTTTCTCTTTCATGTAAAGCCCACCATGGCGAATCTGAACCTGCTTTTTGGCGAAACCAGGTTCCTGCGCTGGCTCTGGAACACAACTCTGGTTGGCGTGATTGTGGTGATCATCACGCTGCTGCTTTCCATCCCCGCTGCTTACGCCCTCGCCCGTCTTACGGGACGCTGGGGAGAGCGCCTGGGCATTGGAATCTTTCTCACCTATCTGGTTCCGCCAACTCTGCTGTTCATTCCCCTGTCGCGCGTGGTCGCGATTCTGGGCCTGCAGGACACCATCTGGTCGCTGGTGCTGGTTTATCCCAGTGTTACCATTCCGTTTTCCATCTGGCTGCTGATGGGCTTCTTTAAGTCGATACCCAAAGAACTGGAAGACGCCGCCATGGTGGATGGGCTTACGCGCTTTGGGGCTTTCGTAAAGATGGTTGTGCCTATCTCGCTTTCCGGCATTCTTACTGTTGTAATCTTCACTTTTACGCTGGTGACGCAGGAGTTTGTTTACGCTCTGACGTTCATCTCGCCGGAGTCAAACCAGATGGTGGGCGTAGGCATCCCAATCTTTCTAGTCCGGGGCGATGTCTATTACTGGGGCTCGCTAATGGCCGCGTGCTTGATCGCAAGTTTGCCGGTGGCGTTTATCTATAACCTCTTTCTTGACCGGTTTATCGCTGGGTTTACGGTTGGCGCGGTCAAAGGCTAGTTCGTTCGATAAATCGCGGAACACATCAACCATGGAACGCAAAGCACGGCAGTCCGGCTGCCCTTTGCGAATACTGTGTGCATGTCTGGATCGGTTTTGATTGGCTTAAAAGACAATTCTTAACGCTTGGCATGATGTTTCTGGTGGTTCTCCATGGCCTATAAAACACTTGACAGATCAGGCACTCAGGGCGGAAAGTTATCGCGCACTTTTGCGCCTCCATTCGTCTGCAACTGGCCCGGAGGCGGGCGCGTTAGGACTGTCTCAATTTAGAGCCAAAGAGACTTCCAACTCAGGAGAAACTGATGCCGAATTGGATTCAAACGTATGACCCCTTTGGACACTGGTGGCTCTCAGCGCTGGTGGCAGCACTCCCGATTATCGTTCTGTTTACACTGATGGCCGGATTCCGGGTTAAGCCACACTGGTCAGCTCTGGCTGGAGCAGGTACTGCGGTGCTGGTTGCCTGTATGGCTTTTCACATGCCGCTTTCGCTTGCCAGCGGTAGCTTTCTATTTGGTGTTTCTACCGGGTTGCTGAATATCGTCTGGATTGTGGTGGCAGCCGTTTACTTATATGACATTTCTGTCAGTACCGGCGATTTCGAGATTATGAAATCCTCCGTGGCCGGTATTACTGCGGATCGCCGGTTGCAACTGCTGCTGGTGGCGTTCTGTTTCGGCGCTTTTATTGAAGGCTGTGCTGGATTTGGTTCGCCTGTGGCGATTGCCGGCGCTTTTATGATCGGCCTTGGCTTTAAGCCCTTCCATGCTGCCGCGTTGAATCTAATTGCTAATACAGCTCCGGTGGCATGGGGCGCAATCGGAACGCCGGTGCATATGCTGGCTACCGTAACTGCGGGCGGCTGCCCGGCTGTGATCACCTCTTTGGCTGTGGCCTCATGCACGCCTGAGGCGGATATGAACGCGATGATCGGACGTATCCTGCCTATCACAGCCATCATTGTCCCCTTCTGGCTGGTTCGCGCGATGGTTCCCTGGAAGGAGACATTTGAAGTGCTGCCCGCGATCATTGTTGTGGGCATCTCGTTTGCCTCCATGCAGTTCTTCTGGTCGAACAAAATGGATAGCAACCTGGTGGACATCACGGCAGGCTTATTCTCATTGATCTGTACTATCGTATTCCTGCTGTTCTGGAAGCCGAAGAAGATATGGCGGTTTGAAGAAGACACGGCGGGCAAGGCTGGCAACGCCGGACCGGAAATCCACTCTTATAGCGCCGGCCAGACACTCAAGGCATGGATGCCATTCCTGATTCTTTCTGTGTTTGTTTTCCTGTGGGGATTCAAGCCGGTAAAAACCTGGATGAACGTAAACACCACGCCTGCCTGGCTGACCGCCGACGGCAAGCCAAGAGGCGGATGGGAACTACCCATCCACAATAAGATTTCGCGCGATAAGCCAGTTGTGGGCAAGGACCCCAAGACGGGTGAATACAAGCCACCGGTTCCGGAAGCTGCCCGTTTCCCGTTCATCTGGTTTTCCGCAACCGGCACTGGATGCTTCCTTGCCGCAATTGTTGGTGGATTGATTCGTGGGGTCAGCCTGACAAAACTATTGAAGCTCTTCGGGTACACGTTATTCCGCATGCGATGGGCGGTGTTGGCCATTTCCGCCATGCTGGGCCTGGGCTTTGTTACGCGATACTCGGGGACTGATGCCGTCTTGGGACTGGCATTCACCCATACCGGGTGGTTCTTCCCGTTCTTTGGTACGTTCCTGGGATGGCTGGGGGTGGCGCTTACCGGCAGTGACACTTCGTCCAATGCTTTATTCGGTAGCCTGCAGAAGATCACGGCCCAGCAACTTGGCCTTGATCCAGTGCTTATGACAGCCGCTAACAGCGCAGGCGGCGTAATGGGCAAGATGGTAGACGCACAATCCATTTGCGTTGCTACCGCCGCGACCAACCAGGTTGGCAATGAAGGTTTCATCTTCCGCTTCGTTGTCTGGCACTCGATCGCACTAGGGGCCATTGTGGGCTTGATTGTGATGTTCTATGCCTATGTGGCGCCGAACCTGGTTCCGCACGGAGTAAAACTGCTCTCCCAATAGCAAAGCGGGTTTTGGGAAAAAAACAAACACCGCCGGCAACGGCGGTGTTTTTTTGTTCCAAAATGCAGTAGATCACCTGGATCGATCATATAATTCTAAGCCTATGGATACTAACAACATTCTTGAAGAATTGACGCAACAGCGCGACCGTATTGTTGCGGCAATCGAAGCTCTGAGCGGAGGGCGAAGCCAACGGGCATCATCGTCCAAGCCAGGTAAACCACGAAGCAAGATGAGTGAAGCAGGCAAGAGAAGAATCTCTGAACGCATGAAAGCCCGATGGGCAAAGGCGAAGAGGGCCGGCAAGAACTCTCTCTAAAGCCCTGTCAACCATCTGGTGCGTTACCAGCACTGCAAAAAGTCCATGTTGTCATGCACTGTGCCGGAACACCAGCATTGGTCCTGAAGCCCAAAAAGTCCTGGCAAGCTAGACATTAACGCAAGACGGCACATGAGTGCGGATTCGCAGAGCGCTCAACTTGGCCAGAAGATCGCCAGGCAGCAAGACCAAGCCAATACCAAATGAAATCTTTGCTCTGATCTGTTCCCAGGGTGTCCGGTGCTTTTGTGCAAGAAAGCTGGCACCTTGGGGAATGGTTATGGCATGCTTCCCTTTTGACAATCAGACAAAAGGGCACAGCCGGACGACGGCACGTTGCACGCCATCCGGCTGGAGTCTACGATCCGTCAGACTTACCGCCGATACCACCGCTAACCCCCGGCTCCGGGTATTGCACGAACCCGATGATCCAAAAACCCAAAGCTGCCGGTGCATTATCTTCACCCTTTAAATCAATGATGCCATTGATGGCGCATTAACTTGGATGCATTCTGGACATTATGCACTTGACGGCAAATCAACACGTTCCATTTTGAAAACGTGTGGACGGTTCGATCCCGAGTGGCTCGCACGATCACAACCCTCTGAAAATAAACTAGTGTTGACAAGGAACTCCGTGTAGAGCAATGATGCAGTGGAGAGCGATGATAAAGGTGCGTTTCGTGACCATAGAATCACTCACAATCAAAAACGTGAGAAGCGAAGAATTCATTTCATACAGGAGCTTTTACCATGACGCAGGGACGTGTTCTTGATTCACTGAAAAATAATGCTCTGAGAAAAGGCCTGATTCACCATCGTTTTTTCGGCGAGATCAAATCTGGACTACTTATGCGTAATGACGTCGCGATTTTTCTGGGTCAGTGGTGGCATCCTTTGCACTATTTCCCCAATTTTCTTTCAAGAAGTATCTCAGTCGTTCCCTGGCTCGAGACGAAAACCGCGATTTGTGCCATTTTGTCCGAGGAGCTTGGCGAAGGCGATCCGGCCATGGCCCATGAATGCATTTACCTGGAAACCATGGCTGCCGCAGGCTTCTCTCAACAGGAAGTCGCCGAAGCTCCTCCGCTTGAATCCACCCGCAAACTTATTAAGGGATACGAGTCCGCATCCACTGAGCACGCCAGCGCGCTGGGCTTTGTATATGGGACCGAGGTGGCCGATCTGGCAATGGTTTCCGGAATCGGTGCGGCGGTGCGGCAAGTGAGCGGCATGAAGAACCTTCCTTGGGTGGACATACACGTTCTTCAGGAACCAAACCATGTTGATAAGGCGAGTAACGCCTTGGAACCAGAGCTCTCGACCGATGACTATCAATGGGTTGTAAGCAGCGCTGAAGAGATGTGGCGCTTATGGATCGCTTTCTTTTCAGAACTCAGTCAGGTATTCGACAACAAAAAGAACGCCGAGAGCATGGAAGCGAGCGCAAAATCCGCTTAAGAAATATGCGATTTGCCCCAGATCAAAAACCTGCGTGCTTCAATGCGCGTGGGAGATGATCACGATTTAGCTCCGACAAACCCTGAATTTTTAGGAGAGGGTCTGTCCTACTCGATCTCCCGGACGGGCTTCTGGAACGATGCTCCGGCAGCAGTCAAAAGCATTGCCAGGCCGGCGATTAGAAACGTGAGCTTCAGGTTCCACGCGATCAGGAATCCGGCAACGGCGAAAGAGATGGGCATGATGCCGAAAGTGGCGAGCATGAGCACACTTGCCACGCGCCCTCGCACCGCTGCATCGATCCGCTGCATCACCCAGGCGCTGATATGGACGTTCATCAATGCGGCCAAAGCGCCGATCACAAATAGTATGCCGGCAAGAGGCCACACTCTTTCCATGAACCCAATGGATCCCAGGCAAGGAGCCACTGCCGCCGCCACCAGAACCATTAGCA